>NZ_JBHWZJ010000074.1:0-8527 GCF_042728415.1 Streptomyces sp. NPDC060198
TGGCGGCCAGGGTGCGCGGGGCGGCGCCGGAACCGCTGATGCCGACGACCCCGTGCTCGGCGAGTTCGATGCCGAAAGGGGCGTCGGCGATCCGCCAGTGCACCTGGCGGTGGTTGGCGTCGCGGGCGCCGTCGTCGATGCGTTTGAGCGAGGGCCGGGTCAGGGTGCCGACGCGCAGGGTGAGGTGGTCGGGGTCGCGGCGCCGCCGCTGCCACAGTCCCTTGCCGGGCCCGGAGGCGGTCAGCAGCACCGAGGCCGGGTCGGGGAAGGTGTCCGCCCGCAACTTCCTCTCGTCGATGGTCGCCTGACGCATCTCCAGCTCCGTCCAGGAGCGGCGGACCAGGTAGATCCGGAGGTTCTCCTCGTACTGCTTGCGCCCCGTGCGCCGACCGGAGACCCAGTTGCCGACGGCCATCAGCGGCGTCAGCAGGATGAAGACGACGAAGTACAGGCTGCGGAAGAGGAACATCATGACCAGGCCCATGATCAGCGGCGAGATCATCATCAGGAACGGGAAGGGCCGCTTGGTGTTGTCGGCGGGCGGGCCCTGCATGGTCATCGACTCGGTGTCCAGGTGCGGGACGATCCGCGGC
Source organism: Streptomyces sp. NPDC060198 (assembly GCF_042728415.1). Classification (NCBI taxonomy): domain Bacteria; kingdom Bacillati; phylum Actinomycetota; class Actinomycetes; order Kitasatosporales; family Streptomycetaceae; genus Streptomyces; species Streptomyces sp. NPDC060198. Next base: position 594 of record NZ_JBHWZJ010000074.1, read on the forward strand.
GGCCGGTTGTACTCGATGCCCACGCCGTCGGCGGCCCGGTTCACGGCCGCGTCCGCTTCGAAGGGCCGGCTCAGGCGCAGCAGGTGGTCGCCGAGGGACAGATCGGCGTACGCGGGCCACTCGACGGAGCCGTCGTCCGGCACCGGCAGCTTCCCGACGGGCGGCAGCGGCGGCGGGACGGGGTGGCCGTCGGGGCCCGGCGGGGCGGGCTCCGGCGTGTGACCGCCGGGGCCGCCGTCCTGTGGGCCGGCGGGCTCCTCGGCGGTGAGCGGGGTGCCGGTGGTCGGGTCGACCGGCGGGGGCGGGGTGAGACTGCGCAGCCCGCACTCGGCGTCCGCGTCGGGGGCGAGCCGCAGGGTCACCCGCCCGTCGGTGCCCACCGTGATCCAGGTGCCCCGTGCGGGCGCCCCGCCGCCGTCGAGGTACAGGACGCAGCCGCGGTCGGTACCGGCCTCGTGGTCACCGGGGCCGAGCCGCCAGACCCTGCCCGCGCCCGGTCCGCCGACGTGCTGGATCTCGACGAGGACGGGGTCGGAGGCGGGCGGTCGCCACGCCTCGGACGCCCCGGCCGGGGAGGGCACCGGGACGCCCAGGCCGACCACCGAGCCCTCGCGCAGTCCGCTGCCCCGCACGGGGAGGTCGGGGTGGAGCGGACTGCTCCCGAGATACAGCTCGGCGGAACCCAGCGCCTCGCCGAGGGCGGCGAGGTCGGCGCCCTCGGGGAGGTCCAGCAGGTGGTCCGCGCGGTGGCCCCGGGCGTCGACGGTGGAGAGGGTGAGTCTCACGGCACTCCTTGCGGTGGCTTTCAGCGGTGTCGTGGGGGCGGGGCGGAGGGCACCCCGGCATCCGGATCGGGCTCCTCGCCCCGCCCGCGGGGTCCGGGATCGCCCGGCCCGTCGGGCCCTTCCGGTCCGTCGGGGTCGCCGGGGTCGCCGGCCAGCCCGGACCAGGCTCCCGGGTCAGGGTCGGAGCCGGCCCAGATGACGGGTGGTACCGGTCCGGCGGTGCCGGGCTCCGGCGTGCGCCCCGGCCCGCCGTGTACGGGCGCCGGCGCGGGAGGGTGCGCGCGCTCCGGGTCCAGGCCGGCCGGGGTCCCGGCGGCAGGGTGCGTCTTCGGGCCGGCGGCGGCCCGCACTCTCGGCCGCGGGGTGGGCAGCGGGGCGCCGGCCGGAACGGGGGTGGGCCCGGCCGACGCCTCGCTGGTCTTCGGTGCCGCGCGCCGCGTCTCCCGGGCGGCGGGGGCTGCGGTCGGCACGCCCTCGTCCGGGTCGGCCTTGCCCAGCCCTGCGGGGACGGCCTCGTCCTCTTCCGCGAAGAGCGGCCGCATCCCGTCCGCCGAGGGGGCGGGCGGATGCACCGGCGGAATCCGCTTCAAGGTGCGGGACACCGCGCGCGGCAGGGCGTGCGCCAGCAGCAGCAGCGGCGTGCCGGGGAGCGCGAGCTGCCCGTACTGGTCGGCGTGCAGCCGCCGTACGTATCCGCGTCCGGAGCCGAGGACCAGCACCCGCAGCGCCGGCACCGCCGCCGGGGGCCCCGCCATCTCGGGCGGGAGCGGATCCGGCAGCTCGCGCGCCGCCAGGAACGGGGGCGTACCCAGCCGGGCCGGAGTCTCCCTGGCCCTCCGGTACGCCTCCCGCACCGGCTCGCCCGGGTACCCGCGCAGCACGCCCTCGGCCACGACCGTCTGCCCGGGCGGCAGCCGCCGCCCCAACTGCGCGGCGAGGGTGGGCAGCAGTGCCGCGCGGGCCCGCTCGTCCCCGTCCAGTGCCAGGGTCGGCGGCCCCGTCGCCAGATCCAGGAAGGCGCACCGTCCGGCGGGCCGGTCCTCGGCGCCGATCGCGACCACGACCGGCCGGTTCAGCCCTGCCTCCGGCACCACGGCGGGAAGCTCGGACCGCAGGACCGTCCAGTGCAGCGGATGGTCGACTTCGGCCTCCGCGACCCAGGGTTCGGGCGCCGGGGGGACGTGCCGCCCGGCCAGCAGGACGGTGACCGTCCGGTCGTCGACGAGGACCGCGTACGGCACGGCGGGCGCGGCCGCGAGCCGCGCCGCGGACAACGCCCGTTCGGCGTCGCGCCAGCTCTCGGGCGAGCGGAGCCGCCGCACCAGGATCCGCAGCACCCGGCGGTAACGGAGCCAGGCCCGCGCCGGGGAGGCGAACGCCGCACCGGTGAGGGCGGTCTCCCGCGCCACGCGCCGGCCGGCCGCCTTCCAGCCGCCCAGCTTCATGGCGAAGTGCCGGACCAGCAGGAACAGCAGGAAGGCCACGCACACCACGAGGATCCACCGGATGATGCCGTCCCGGTGGTCGGAGATCCAGCGGATCGGGTCGACGCCGTTCACGCGGCCAACTCCCTGCGCAGGGCCCGCAGGGCGTAGTGCGTACGGGACTTGACCGTTCCCGGGGATATCCCTATCTCCCGGGCGGTCTCGTCCCTCGGGCGGTCGCAGAGGTGGACCCGTACGACCACCTCCCGGTGCTCCTGCGACAGCCGGGCCAGCGCCTTGCGCACCACGTGCCGGTCGACCACTTGCTCCGCCAGGTCGCACTCCCCGCTGCGGCTCAGCAGCTGCTGCGGCAACGCGCCCACGGGCACCGCGCGGTCGCGGCGGTGCATGTCGATGGCCAGGTTGCGGGCGACCGTGTACAGCCAGGCGAGCAGCCGCTCGTCGTCGTCGACCGGCACGGCGGCCGGCGGCCGCTTCCAGGCGCGCAGGAGGGTCTCCTGGACGATGTCCTCCGCCCGGTACGGGTCCCCGGTGAGCCGGTTCGCGAACCTCATGAGCAACGCCCGGTGGCGCTCGGCCGTGGCGGGTCGAGAGGACGAATCTGATGTGCCGTGAGCATCGATCACTGTTTCGCTCCACATCGCCCGAGGGGGCGGAGAATCAAGGGCACGGGGGAATGCCCCCTCATGTTCTTTCTGTTCACGGTGACGTCCAGTCAACGTAGATCCACAGACGCTTGTTGATGCTCAGTAAAAGCTCAGAACATTGCAGATCTCGAAACTCGCGGCGACAAACCCGCGTTAGGGTGGCGCCCCGGGCCGCCCCCGGCCTGCGGCATCCCGACAGCGGGGGACCGATCCGCTCCTGCCCGCTCCGCGACCGTCGACTGGAGCCAAGCACCCCCATGAACTCGCAGTCCGAGCACTCGAAGCAGCCCCCGGAACCCCAGTCGTCCCCGGACCCGACGACCCCGGCCCGACCGTCCCCGGCCGGGCCGGACTTCGCCGACGCCTTCCGCCGCCGCCGCGTCCGCGGGCCCCGGGGAATGGCCCCCGGACGCCGCGTCTGGACCACCCTGGGCTGGACGGCCGCGGCGGTGGCCGCGCCCCTCGCGCTCACCGCCGCGCTGGCGGGCGACGGTGCCGGTGACCTCGGTGACAGCCAGGAAGCTGCGGCCGCCCGCGTCCTCCCGCCGCCCCCGGCCGTCGTCCCTCCCACCCCGGCGGCCTCGGCGTCGCCCACCCCGAAGGCCTCCCCCACCCCGAAGGCCTCCCCCACCCCGGTGGCGGCGCCGCTGCCCGCCGCTCCCGCACAGGCCTACCAGCCCCCGCTCCCCGCCGCGCCCGCCCCGCAGAAGACGGTGCCCGCCACCCCGAAGCCGTCGGCGGCCGCTCCCGTACCGGAGACCGCGGCCCTGACCGTGTCGCGCCTCGCGGCCCGGCAGCCTGGGCGGCACATCTGCTACCGCGCCTACGTCGAGGGCAATGGCTGGCAGAGCGTGGTGTGCGACGGCGGTACGACCGGCATCACGGGCAAGAAGATCAAGGCCCTCAACATCGCGGTGTCCGGTACGAAGGGCACCGCCGGCAACGCTTTCGTACACGATGACGAGTGGAAGACCCCCTGGAAGGGTGTGGCCGACGGGGTCGACAACTACATCGGCAGCACGGCCAAGAACTATCCCTACATGCTCGGCTTCGTCATCAACGTCGGTGACGGCGCGGTCTGCCAGAGCGCCCGGGTGCGCTCCGGCTGGGGCGGCCTCGCCTGTGACAAGCCGATCGGCCAGGCCTCCGGGAACTACATATTCGGCGGCACCCTGAACAACGACTCCTGGCTGGAAGCCGTACGTTTCACGGTGTGAGCGCGGGGCCGCCGGGGCGACGCGGCGGCCCGAGTCCCCGTCGGGCGCCCCGGGCCGCCCGTACCACCGCCTCCACCAGGCGCGTGTTCTCGGGCGCCTCGCCACCCGGGTAGGCGTACCGGCGGCGGGTGTACCCGTACGCGACGCCCGGCTCCGGGTCGGCGAACGCCTGCGAGCCGGCCGCGCCGGAGTGGCCGGACGCGCTCCCGCTCAGCACGGGGTGCTCTGGCCCGACGTCCGCCGGAAACCCAGCCCGAACGCGTCCTGTGCGCCCGTGACCAGGTCGGTGCCGGACCAGGAGAGGCCCGCGAACTCGGGGCGGTGGCCGGCGTCAGCGGTGCGGCCGCGCCGTCCACCCGGCCACGGCCGCCGCGTACATCCGGGCGAGCCCGCGCGCGGGGCCCACGCCCCCGGCCGATGCCGATCCGAGCACCCGCACCACCGGCAGGTTTCCCCAACCGGCCAGGTCAGTCGGGAGGTTGAACGCGGCGGCGAACACGCCCTCAGGGTCCGGGGGGAAGGCGGTAAGGGGCGCCGCCTGCTCCGGAGCCGGCGCCATCGGACGTACCGGTACGAAGCGGGGTTCGAGCGCCTCGGGCAGACCGAGGACCCGCGACAGCAGGTCCGCACCGCCCGCCTTCGCAGCCCGCCACAGGTCGAAGCCGCAAAAGCCCCGGTCGGCGAGCAGGAGCATCCCCTTCGTCAGCGCGGGGAACAACTGCCGGGCCAGCACGGTCTCGTGGACAGTGAGCGGTCCGACCTCGGCCGCGAACACGGCATGGGTCCCGCACTCGGCCAGCGCCGCCACCCTCGCCTGCGGATACGCACTGCGGCCCTGCCCGCGACTGGTACCGGGACGCCCGAAGAACTGGGCGTTCGCCGCGGTGTCCGGAACATCGAAAACGGTGCCGTCCACCGCGACCAGCCGCCACTGCCGGTACCAGGCGCCCGGCGTCCGAGGAACCGACACCGGCCGGCACACCCGGGCGAACGGAACCCGCAACGGCTCCGGCCCCAGCCGCAACCGGGCCCGACCGATCGCCGCCGTCGTGGGCACCCGCCAGACCGCCGCCCACCGGCCCTCACGCTCCAGCCCCTGAACCAGAAGCCGGGCCACCACTTCATAGCCCTGCCCGAAGAACAGACACATCGCCAGAACGAAATAGACCACCACCCGCGCCGGCAGCAGACGCGTCCGCTGCTCGACCCTCCCGCACTCGGCGACCACCTCGTCGACCAGCTCCGGCGGAAACGCCCGCCTCAACACCCCCAACGCGATCCGGTCCGACAACCGATCAACACCCGACGACTTCACCTGACCCGGCCTTGGCACAACCCACCCAACGACCAAAACCACCGAAGTCACCGGTATTGGGCCTAGTACTCCAGCCGTAGATCTTGATCTTCACGGTCGGGCGGTGGACTGCCTGCGGTAATGGCATTGGCGTGCACGGGCTTGATGCCGGCGTCGCCAGTGGGACCAGCGCAGACGGTGCGCGAAGTCGTGGATTGGGCGGGTCAGTGCTGCGAACAGGTGCTGGATCTCGTTGCCGGTCAAGGGGATCAGACCGTCAGGGACGGGCCGGTCGTGGCGTTCGGCGGCCGCGGTGACGGCGAGGAAGGCGTGGGCGAGCATCGCGAGAGTGACCCAGCGGTGCCAGGAGGTCCACCGACGGACCTGGTGCTCGTCCAGGCCGGTCAGGCCCTTGCCGGCTTGGAACGTCTCCTCGACCGTCCAACGCCGTCCGGCGACCCGCACCAGCTCGGACATGGGCACCGGATGGGGTGAGAAGCAGCGGTAGAAGGCGAGTTCGCCGGTGCGGCGATTGCGGCGGACCAGCAGGCACCACTGGCTGGACCGACTGGCCTGGCCGTGAACCTCGATCTGTGCCCAGTCGTAGTACCGCTCGCCCTTCGCGCCCGCTCCAGCCGACAGCCGCTGCCAGGCCCGCTTTGGGATCCGTGCGGCCAGGGCCTTGGCCTGGAACTTTCCGGCGTGCGTGATGACGGGGTGGGTGCTGGAGACGGCCAGGACGTAGCCGGTCCGGCGGTGTTCCAGGGCGGTCCGCAGGTGCGGGTTGTCGCCGTAGACCTCGTCTCCCGCGACCCACCGGGCCGGTGTTCCCGCGTCCAGGGCCCGCTCGACCATGCGGGCCGCGAGCTGGGGCTTGGTGGCGAAGGCCAGGCCGTCGGGGATGCCCGCGCTCCGGCAGCGGTCCGGGTCCTCCGTCCATGAGCGCGGTACGTACAGAGCTCGGTCGATGGCAGCGTGTCCACGGTCGGCGGAATACACGAGATAGACGGCGACCTGGGCGTTCTCGATGCGGCCGGCCGTGCCGGTGTACTGGCGCTGGACGCCGACGGTCGCCGTGCCCTTCTTCAGATCGTCCGTCTCGTCGACCACGAGCACGGCCTCCGTGTCGTGCAGGTGCTCGACCACGGAGGCGCGTATGTCGTCCCGGATGGCGTCGGCGTCCCATTTCGCACGGTGGAGCAGGTGCTGCATGCCGTCCGGAGTGGCGTCGCCGACGTGCTCGGCCAGGGTCCAGCAGTTCTTGCGCGGCAGGTCCGACAGCAGTCCGGAGACCAACTGCCGTACCCGGCGACGGGGTTCAACTCGGGCGAACCGGCCCGCGATCCGGCTCATCAGGCCCTCAAACGCTTCCTGCCAGTGAGCAGGTACTACGCCGGCGCCCGAGGTCGCCGCGTGATCATTGGTTGTCCACACAACACCTAATGATCAACGGCGGCCTCACCTGGTCGGATGCCACCGGAACCAGTAGTCCAGACCCTCGACCCGGTAACGGGCCCCAGCGTCAAAGCGCATCTCGCCCACCAGCAGCCTCGCGTCGTCCGGCGCCTGACGGTACGGCGCCAGCAGCAGGGCCAGCTCGTCGTAACGGGCGTCGATCCCGCCCCGGCCCGGGTGGGTCTCCAGCTCCTCCGTCCCAACTTCATGGCATTCGTTCCACCTGGCGAAGATCGCCCACTGCTCGCGCTCCAGCTCCACCACCGCGTCGCTCGCGGGCCAGACGCGGTACTCGTCGGCCTCGTCTGCGTCATTCCAGTCGTAGCCCTGGAAATAGTGCGGCTTGCCGTCGACATCGCCGAGGCCGGCCCGCGGCCCGCTGTACCACTCCAACTCGACGTACACGCGCTCGAAGCCGTCCGCGATCAGCTGCACTTCGTCCCAGGTCTCAGCCACACGCGCAGGCTACCGACGAGCAGCTTCGGTATCCATGATCACGATCTACGGCTGGAGTACTAGGCCGCCCCATCAGCCACCCGTACGGGCGCTGGACCAGGGCCTCGCCGCCGGTCTCCGCCAGGCGGGCAGTGAGGCCGCGTTCCGGGCGCGGCTGATGCCGACGATGACAGAGTGGAGTCGACGGGGTCTGTGAAAATTTTACTTTCTGTTCCAGAAAAAACCGACCAAGAGGGCAACTATGACGAGAAAGGCCACCGTGAATATGATGGCAGATCTCCCGTCCTGCAATACTGGGGGCGTGGCGATGATGTTCATGCTCGTCGACCCCTCTTGTGGCTAATCAGTCCAATTATCAAAGAGATCAGACCCGTGGCCGAAAGAAGGACAGCCAGGGGAACCACTGTGGAACCGGAGCTGTGAGGGAGCAGTAGGAGTAGACCTGCACAGAGCAGCTGTACCAGGCCCAGCAGCAAGATTTGACGTCCTCTTCCAGGCTGGATCATTCAACCTCTCCGTTCTATTGCAAATCCGATGCGCGCGTTCACCGCAGTGGTGGGGGGGGGGGGAGGAGGCCCCCCCCCAGGGGCAATACGGTGTATGTAGGTGGGGATTAAAACAAATAAAAAGACCAA
>NZ_JBHWZJ010000074.1:8537-24540 GCF_042728415.1 Streptomyces sp. NPDC060198
TAACCCCCCCCCCAACCTATTTTTGACTCCCTCTTCCCGGTTCTACAAACCCCACTCCCTTTTATATTCAAACGCCGATGCGCGCGTTCCCCGGTGGGGGGGGGCGGTTTCGTGCCGCCCCCACCACTGGGCTATACGGTTCTAGTATGTCGCGCCGACATAGGTGCCAGCAGCCGCGCCTATGGCCATGCAGAAGGGGAGAGCAGGAACGGCTCCGGGTCCGGTAGATGCTGCCGCTCCTGCTTCACACAGAGCAGTGATACCTACATCTGCGATCATGGCAGCTGTGGCTGATTCAGCCGCTCCGGTGCCACCGGTGAAACCTGCGTAGAGAATTGAGCCGATCCCGAGAGAGTTGCCGATGCTGTCAAAGCTCAAGGTCCCCGAGGGGTCGGTGTGGTTGATGGGGTCGCCTTCGGCGTAGAGGTAGGCGTTCTTCTCTTGGCCGGAGGGGTCGGGTTGGGTGAAGCGGCCGAGGGCGGGGTCGTAGTAGCGGGCGCCCATTTTGTAGAGGCCGGTGGGGTCGTTGTAGGCGCCGGCGAACCGGTAGGGCTGGGGCGCTGTTTCGGTGGGGGTGGTGCGTGCGGTGCCGGTGGGGGTGTAGGCGTAGGCGTGGGTGCGGGTGCCTGCCTGGTCGACGGCGCCGAGGACGTTGCCGGTGGCGTCGGTGAGGTAGTAGTAGCTCTTCCCGCTCCTGCTCATGGAGTTGAGGGTGCCCGCCGGTTCCCGGACGAATCCCGTGTCGGTTGATCCGGTGGTGGTGGAGGCGAGGCCGAGTTGGGTCTGGTGGAACCAGGTGTCACCGAGCTTGGTGCGCTCGTCGTTGGTGGTTCCGGCGTGCTTGGCCTGGCTGCTGGTGCCGCCGGTGGTGATGCCGACGAGCTGGCTGTAGTCCGACCACGATTCACCGGTGCGCGCGGTGCCGCCGGCCGGGGCGGCGGCCGTTTCGTTGCCGACCTGGTCGTAGGACCAACCGGTGGTGGAGCCGTTGCTCTTGAACAGCTCGGAGGCGTCGTCGTAGGCGTAGGTGAGGGTGGTGGGGCAGGTGGCGGCGGTGGTGTCCTGGTGGGTGAGGTTGCCGGCCGCGTCGAAGCAGTAGAGCCAGGAAGCGGTCCGGGTGCCCGAGGAGTTGGTCTCCTTGGCGTAGGACAGGCGCCCGGCACTGTCGTAGGTGTAGGCGGTCTTGAGGCCGGTGGCGTGGTCGGTGCGGCTGTAGATCTTCGTGCCGGGGGCGCCGGAGGCCTGGGTGTAGGTGTAGGTCAGGTCGACCAGGGTGCTGGTGGCGTTGGTGGTTTTGACGGCGGAGGGCTTGCCGTCCTCGTCGAGAGTGACCTCCTGCACCGTGCCACCGGGGTAATACGTGTGGGTGCGCCCGTCGTTGCTGTTGTACTTGTAGGTGGTGGTGCGGCCCGCTGGGTCCGTGAGCGACTCGAGGCGGCCGGCGTCGTCGTAGGTGTAGTGGGTGGCACCCATGGGGTCGGTGTAGGTGTCGAGGTCACCGGCGGCGGTGTAGGCGAGGGTGGCTTCGGAGTCGTCCTGCAGGGAGCGGAAGTACTCGCGGGAGAGGGTGTCGTAGGCGTAGTCGGTCTCGCCGGTGGCGTCCTTGCGCCAGGTCTGGTTGCCGTCGTCGTCGTAGCGGTATTCGACGGTGGCGTTGGTGGAGGAGACCTTGGTGACGCGGTCGCGGTCGTCGTAGACGTAGATGGTCTGGATGCCGCGGCCGTCCTTGACGATCTCGGGCCGGCCCGCGTAGTCGTAGCTGATCGTGGTCTCGCCCAGGGGCGAGGGCGGGGTGATCGTCTTGAGGTTGCCCTTGGCGTCGTAGGTGAACGAGGTCTTCTTGCCGCGGGCGTCGGTGACCGAGCACTTCTGGCCCTTGAACCCGCCACAGGTGGGCGTGGCCGGGTTGTAGTCGGCGGTCGTCGTCGAGCCCCCGGTTCCGGTGACGGCGACGGACGTGGTGTTGCCAACCGCGTCATAGCCGTAGTCGGTCTTGTTATTGTCCGTACCGGTCAGGGTTCCGGGTACGTCCATGCCCGCCTTGGTCAGCCAGCCGGTCATCTGCGCGGTGGCGCCGCTGGGCAGGGCGGCGGAGACCGGGTTGTTGCGGGAGTCCCACCCGTAGGTCGTGGTGTTGCCGGGGTCGTCGCCCGTGCCCAGGGCGTCGACGGCCGTGGACGCCATGTGAGCCAGGTAGGTCGTGGAGCGGGAGTGGGTGAGCGGGTCGGTGACCTTGGTGACTTCACCGTCCGCGTTGTGGACGTACTTCGTGGAGTCGCCCTCGGGGTCGGTGACCGTCGTCGTCCCGGCCGCCATGGCCGACGAGGCGGAGTACGCGTAGGTCCAGGCCGGCCCGGTAGTACCGCCCTCGGTGGACGCTCGCAGCACGGAGGTGACCCGGTTCTGGGTGTCGTAGCCGAAGCGGGTGACCCGGTTCATCGGTGTCGTGACCGACACGATGCGGCCGGAGGAGTCGTAACCGAAGGCGGTGGTCGCCATGTTGGTGTCGGTGACCGCGATGAGCCGGTCCTCGTCGTCGAGGTGGTAGGAGACCTGCCGGCCGGTGTGGTCGGTGGCGTGCCACCAGCCGCCGCCGTCGTTGGTGACGTCCACCCACCGCCCGGACCGGGTTTCGGTGATCTTGAAACCGGCACCCGCGCCGTGCGAGGCGACGGTGATGACACCGCCGTTGCGGTCGGTGACCTTGGACAGGAGGCCTGCAGAGGTGTAGGTGTCCTTCGTGCCGGACTTACGGTCGGTCAGCGTGTAGGTGCCGTCGCTGTTCTTCACCAGGTCCCGGGAGTACCCGGCGGGGGTGGTGAACGTACCGTCGCTCTTCTTCGCGAAGGACACGGTGGCCCCGCTGGAGTCGTACCAGAGGACCTCGGTCGTCGACGACGTCTCCAGACGGCGCTCGTAGGTGAACCAGGAGCGCTGCGACATCGCCCCGGCCGGGGCGTCCAGGGAGTTGTACGTACGGGCCAACTGTAAATTCTGCCCCACCCCGGCGATGTCGAAGTCGGTACCCGCGAGCATCAGGTTGCCCGTCGAATAGTCCACCCGCGCCACCAGCGCGTCCGTGAGCCGCGTATCGGCTATCCGGTGCCAGGGAACATCCCCCTGCCCCTTCGGAATGCCGGCCAGCAGAGTGGCAGACGAGATGGGCACATCGCCGGTGGCGGCCTCGGCGGGCACCGGGGCGGTCGCTCCCTGATTCTGCTTTCGGGCCAGAGCCGCGGCCCCGGCCGCGTCACGCGCCCGGTCGGTGCGGTCCCGCTCGGCCTCCAGCCACGCCGCCCGCTCCCCCGATGCCGGCGCGGCCGCTGCGGAGGCAGGCGCACGGTTCACACCGGCCTGCACCTCCGGCTTCGCCAGTTTCTGATCCTTGTTTCCCCACACCGACACCGGCGCCGGCTGGTCGTCGGCTATGGCCGGCAATGCCGCAGCCCCCAGCGCCAGCACGACTGTCGCCGCGGTCACGGTGCGTCTGAGGGTTGTACGGGCACGCCACGAGGGCACACCAAAGGCATGAATGGACATCAACTTCCCCCCACACGAAGACGATCCCGGCAGCCCCAGTGGCCACCGAGCCCACACAACCTCACACAGGTCCCACACAAGCAGCGCGCCGCTTCCCCCGAATTCCTTACGCACGCGGCCCGGAATCAGCCCATCCTCATCGCCACCGCACGCCTGCAGGGTGAGGCCGACGGGGCCCCACAGTTCGCTATCTGGTACTAAACGCTCTGGCATATGTGACCGGAAAATGTCGCCATGACCAGCAACTACTGGAGCGCGATGTCCGATGACCACGTCGGACGTGCACAGCGCGGACGCCCGCTCCGGGAACCCGCACATTGGCGGCCGCGGTCAGCTTCGGGACGGTCCACCAGAGCTTCGTGGCGAACGCCGTGGCGGCGGGAACGACGTCCAGGCGGCCGGTGTCCGCGTTTATCCGGGCAGTGTGACAGCGGCTCACGGTCTCACTGTCCGTACGCGGGCTACTACCTTCTGCATTATGGAAGTGTTCTTCACTCAACAAGGTCTGCCACACGAGGGACTTGACGGTGCGTTGCCTTTGGTCGCGATGCTTGATCGGGAGTCGGTACGTGAGCGGATGCCCTTCACCCTCGACGCCGACGGTTCGTACGACCTGGAGCGGCCCGAGGAGGACAACTACGACAACGAAGAACCTGCCGGCACAATGCGCAGGCAGCAGCATGGGGCCGCTCTGCACCACCGAAATTCCCCGGCAACCAGCTCCACTCGCGCAGCCGAGGGCCGCCTGACCAGCCACCCAGGGCACCTGACGCCTCATCAGAACGAGCGTAAAATGAGCGTCAAGACACCGCCGCGAGCGTCATTTCAGCGTCAGGATATCGCCCGTAACGCCCACACCGCCCAAAACGCACACCACCTAAACCCGCAGGTCAGACGCCCTTCGCGACCGGCTCCAGGATCGCCACGCACTCCACGTGGTGGATCATCGAGAAACATTGATCGGCACAGTACGTGACGCTCACCGCGTCGCAAATGAGGGCAACGTAGCCGCACATCGCCGGTTAGCCAAACCGGCGATTCTGCAGACGATTGTTGTCCACCGTTTGCCCAGAGCACCACTGCGGATCAGGCCCATCAGAAGAGACTCACCGCTTCTGTTTATGCAGAACCCCACGGTTCTCCACCTGCGGGCCGTCCCGCTTGTCGCCGACCGCCTTATGTATCCCTTTGGTGCTCCGTACCCCCGGAGATCCACCACCCTTGCCCACCGAACCGATAGCAGACTACACAGGCCGTCAGATGCATACGAAGAATGAAGCAGTGCCCGTTTCGTCCAAGATGACAGCCGGTCGTCTCTCCTGGCCAATGCCTGGTATTCGACACGCGACCTCGCCGCCTGCCTGCGTGTAAACCTCGACTCTGCGCCGTTGGCGCACAGCTCAGCCTCCCCAGGGCCCGCCGTTCGTCTCCGTTTCGGAACGCGTCATCATGTATAGCGCGGTCGACGTTGAGGAATGGCTGCGTCGCCACCGGACCGTCCCACGCCGAAACGCATGATGGCCGACAAGTCCATTGTGCCGGTCGGTGTCCGACTCACCACCGACATCGAGTACCGGCCTGATCGCCCCAACCCGTACCGCGCGCGAGTCCGCTGGTTCGATCCGGCTTCGAAGCGGCGTCTGTCCCTGTCGGAGGGGAAGGCGGACGAGGGTGAAGCGCAGGAGTGGCTCCAGTCCATCATCGCGCGCTCGTGGCCGCCTCCCACGACGAGTACCGCGGCTGGGGAGACGTGGTCATCTTCGCCGCGTGCACCGCAGCACGGATCGGGGGAGATCTCAGGCTGCCGCGTCGGAGACATCGACACCACCCATTGGATCTGGACCGTGCGGCGTCAGAGCACACCCGCGCCCGGCGGGCTGACCGACAAAGGCACCAAGGGCAAGCGGGCTCGCAAGGTTCCTATCGTCGAGGAGATCCGGCCCCTCGTCGCCCAGCGCATCCTGTCCGCCGGCCCCAATCCGGACGCGCGCCTGTTCACGGGCCCGCGCGGCGGACCTATCTCCACCGCCGTCCTGCGCGACGCCACACACTGGGACGACGTGGTCACCAAGCTCGGCTACGAGCATCTGCGCCGCCACGACCTCCGACACACGGGACTGACCTGGTTCGCCGACGCCGGGGTCCACGTGTCCTCCGCAGAATCGCCGGCCACGGTTCGCTGACCACCACCCAGCGCTATCTGCACCCGGACGTCCACGAGATCACGGCCGCCGGGGCGGCGCTCTCGGCCCACTTCAACGTGCTGCGCGCACCACGCTCACTGCCGAGCCCCATCGTCATGACCCGCTGACCCGGTCAAGGACGCTGGACCTCCAGATGGTCCCCAACTGGTCCCCAAAAACGATCAAGGGCCGGTCTCGGATTGCTCCGAAACCGGCCCTCATCTGCGACTGTCTCCAGTCGGGACGACAGGATTTGAACCTGCGACCCCTTGACCCCCAGTCAAGTGCGCTACCAAGCTGCGCCACGTCCCGCCGCGTTTCCTCCCGGTGTTCCCGGTCGGCCGCGCAGGGAAAACATTACCTCACTCCGAGGGTCGAATCGACGCGCGTGCCTGCTGGGCGCGGTTGGCGAGTCCGTCGGCACCGCAGGCGAGGGCCAGCTTGTGGGCACGGCCGAGCTCCCGGGTACTGCGGATCGCGATGCCGTACTCGTACCTGGCGAGCGCGTGCTCGTACTCGGAGGTGGACGCCTCCAGGTGGCGTACGGCGTCGGCCAGCAGCTTCTCGGCCTCTTCGGCGGGCGCGAACACCGCCAGGCAGCGCAGGGCCTCGCCGATCGCGGTGTCCGTTCCGAAGCGTTCCGCGTGCTTCCTGGCCTGGGCGGCGATCTCCGCACCCTTGGCCGGGTCCGTGTCACGCAGCGCGCGGGCCAGATCGAACGCCCAGGGTGCCCAGACGCCGTTGTGCCGCTGGCGCACCTCCAGCGCGAGCCCCGCCGCTTCGAGCTCGGCGATGGCCTCCTCGGTCCGTCCCTCGGCCAGCAGAAGCCGGCCGCTGATGCACGGGGCGTCCGGGAGGACCATGGCGCTGGGGTACGGGGCACCGAACTGGTACTGGTCCGCGACCTTGCGGGCATCGGCCGTGCGGCCCCGCGCGAGCAGAGTGTCGATGAGGAGGCACGCCGCGTCCCAGTGGACGGGAAGGCCGCTGCCGACACGGTCGGCGAGCCGCAGTCCTTCGCGCAGGAAGCCCTCGGCCTCCGCGAGCCTTCCGCGACGGCGGGCGACGAGGCCGAGCAGGGTATGGGCGAAGGCGAGGTGCGCGCCGCTCCAGCCGGAGATCTCGAAGGCCCGCACCGCTTCGCCGAACAGGCTCTGGGCCCGCTCGTACTGGTCGGTGAAGGCATAGGTGATGCCGACCATGGTGGGGAACTCGAATCCCCACTCCGGGTCCGTCCAGCCGAGGCCACGGGCCGGGCTGCCGTCGACCAGCGCGCGTTCGCAGTACTCGACTACGAGCTCGGCGCTCTCGCCCCGCATCATCGCGTCGAAGGCGCGCAGGGTGATCAGGGCGCGCTCGGGGTTGTCCCGGCCTTCCAGATGGTTCGCGTTGCAGGCGAGCCTGCGCGAGCGGGCCGCACCGTCGTACTCCTCCCGCTGCATCCCCTCCCACTGGAAGTGCGCGGCCTGCAGACGCATCAGGCCCGGCCCGGGAGCGGTACGTGCCGACTCTGCCGCGAGGGTGTCGGCCGCCTCCTTGAGCTCGTTGTTGTGGGCCAGCGCTGCGGCGAGCCGGAAGATCGCGTCCACCCGCTGGCGGTCGTCCAGACCTGGTGTGTCGAGAGCGTTCCGCAGATGGCGCACGGTGGTGGCGGGCGAGCTGAGGAGCGTGGCGCAGCCCAGTTCGTAGAGGATCAGCGCGTGGTCCTCGGGCCGGGGCGGCTCTTCGACGGCGCGTTCCAGACAGCGCCGGGCGGCTTCCGGAGCACCGACCGCGAGGTGGTGCCTGGCCGCCTCGCGGAGCTGTCTGACCACACCCTGGTCGTCGTCCGGGTGCACTTCGAGCAGATGACGCGAGGCCGCCGCGACGCCGTGTCCGGCGTCGGTGAGGGCCCAGGCCGCCCGTCCGTGCATGGCCGTCCGGGTGGCCCCCGGGATCGAGTCGTAGATGGTCGAGGCGATGAGCGGGTGGACGAACTCCAGCGGGTCGAAACCGGTGACGATGCGGGCCTCGCGGAGCTTGTGGGTGCAGTCGGCGGCCTCCGCCGCGCTCATCCCCGCCAGGTTGGCCGCGATGTCCCGGGAGATCTCCGTGCCCAGTACGGCGGCGGCCCAGGCGAACCTGTTGGCGTTGGTTCCCAGCCGTTCGAGACGGGCGACGAGCCCGCGGCCCCGGGCGGAGGCGCCGAGTTCGCGCAGCTGGCCGGCGGAATCCTCCACCGGCGGCATCTCCTCGTCCTGCACCTTGGCGACCAGTTCGACCGCCTCGTACGGGTTGCCTCCGGTGACCGCCCAGACCTCGCGGCAGAACGGATCGTCCGCGTGCTCCCCGAGGGTCTCCCGGACCAGGTGGGCGGTCGCGTCCGGGGTGAGCGCGCTCAGGGGGACGCGGACGAGCCTGGCGGGGTCGCTCGCCGCGTTCGGGTCGAACGCCCCAGCCCTCCCTCGGTCGGCCATTTCTCGGGGACGGTAGGCGGGAACGGCGAGTAAAGGCAGATCGCCGAGGTTCTCGGTGAACGAGGAGAGCCAGTCGAGGGATTCGCCGTCCGCCCAGTGCGCGTCGTCGACGATGAGCAGCAGGGGCCGGTGACTGTGCCGGATCGCGAGTTGGCGGACGACGTGGTCGAGGCCGTCACGGACACCCTGGGGGTCCGGCTGCGGTCCGCTGGGCTGCGCGAGTCCGAGGGCGGGTGCGGTGGTCTCGTACCAGTCGCCGAACAGCTCACGGAGCTGGTCGGTCGGGATCTGGACGAGCGCGGGTTGCAGCAGTTGGCGCACGACGTGGAACGGCACCGACGTGACGGTCTCACCGCCGCGCGCCGACCAGACGGTGCAGCGGTCGGCGGCCATGGCCCGGATCTCCGCCAGCAACGCGGTCTTGCCGAGTCCCGCCTCCCCGCTGCAGACCAGCAGGCCACCGACGGCCTGCGCGCCACAGAGCGCGGCCACCGCGTCTGCTGCTGCGGCGAGTTCGGGATCGCGCTCGTACAACGGCCGGGACGGCTTCATGCCTCCCCTTCCCCAAGGTGATGCGGACAGAGCCGAGCGTAGTCGTGCACGGGGCGGCGCGGGCGGTGGTTCGAACACTTCGCCGCAGGTAAGAGCCGCTCAGGTGCACAATCGAGCCGTGGACGAAAAGCACAGGGACCGCGACACCGAAGGCCGAGCGCGCAACGCGCGCCCCCGGGACGGGCTGGGTCGTCCCCTGCCCTACGGGACCGAGGGGGTCGGCCGTCAGCCCGAAGGTGTGGTGCGCTCTCCCGAGGAGACCTTGCGCGAGGCCCAACGGCTGCTGGACGGGGGCATGCCCTTCCACGCGCACGAGGTCTTCGAGGACGCCTGGAAGTCGGGCCCCGAGGAGGACCGCGAACTCTGGCGTGCCATGGCCCAGTTGGCGGTGGGCCTGACGCACGCGGCGCGCGGAAACGCGGTAGGAGGTGCCCGGTTGCTGCGCCGGGGAGCGGCGGTACTGGAGGCGTACCGCACCCGCGGACCGTACGGAATCGGTGTCGGCGCACTGATCGGCTGGGCCCGGGAACTGGCGGGGCGGGTGGAGCCCCCGGAGGCGGGGGCCGTTCCTCGTCCGGCGGACCGGGGGCGCGGGGCCGGCGGCGTGGACGCCGCCGCGGAGGCGCCTCGGCTCCGTCCGTAGGGGCGCCCCGGGATCGCGGCCCGTCCGCGTTCGGCCGAGTCCGGTGGTGCGGGGCCCCGTTCCGGATACCGGTCGCGGCTGACGGATACCCTCGGCGGCCACCGCCCGCGCGACCGGACAGGGGCACCGTCGAGGACCCGCGTGCCCCGGCCCCCCGGGACTCGCCGTACCCCCTGCGGCGGACAGCCGTTACGATCCGGCTCCATGAGCACTGCTGACCGGGAACAGGTCCGGGAACAGGTCCGGGTCGAGGACGAGGACGCGAACCAGGACCAGGACGAGAACCACGACCAGGTCCACGGGGGCCGTGAGGACGAGACAGAAGGCGCACCACCCGGGGGAACGGCCCCCGGCGGGGAAGCCGCGCGCGACGAGGCGGCCCCGGAGCAGGACGTCTTTGAGCAGGAGACGGGAGCGGAGGCCGAAGGAGAGCGGCGCCTGACGCCTCGTCAGGCCAGACGCCTGCGCATCGCCCTGTCCTCGGTGGGCATGGCGGTGATGGCGGTGGTCCTGTGGATGCGCATCGCCAGCCGTTCGTCGGTCCTGGTCGTCGGCGTCTACGGGCTCGCCTTGATCCTGTGCGGCGTGGTGATGGAGCTCAGCCGCAACGGGCGTACGAGACTCGCGAGTTGGCTGCTCGGCATCGGCCTGATCGCCGCCGTCGGGACGGACTGGCTGCTGCTTCCCTGAGCAACGAGGATGCGGGCACCCACAACGCCGCGCCCTTCGCGTCCGCACGTCCGACCGGTATCGGGCGGCGGGCCCTCTCAGAGCAGCAGCAGCTGGAGCCCGCCCACCACCGTCGCCACGAGCACGATTTGTTCGAAGAGCCGCTGGTTGATCCGGTCCACGCATCGGCGGCCCAGCCAGGCGCCGGGCAGGACGAAGAGCACCAGAACCGCGTCGAGCAGCAGGGAGCGCCCGTCGATCAGACCGAGCCCCACGCTGAACGGCACCTTGGTCACGTTGACGATCAGGAAGAACCAGGCGGACGTGCCGAGGAAGCCGAGCTTGCGCATCCCGGAGGAGAGCAGGTACAGCGACATGACGGGGCCGGCCGCGTTGGCCACCATGGTGGTGAAGCCGCCGAGTACCCCGTAGGTTCCCGCCTGAGCGCGTGCGGCGTTGCGGGCCCGCCGCTCCGGAGGACCCGCCGGCACCGCACCCTCCGCTCCCGCCGCCCCTTCCCCGGCCTCCGTACCGGGCTCGGCCTCGCCGCCGTGGCCGCCTTCCGCCCGCTCCCCGTCGGCCACCGGTCCTGTCGTCCGCCGGCGCCGCCAGAGCGTGACGCCGACCATGACGAGCAGAATGGCTCCGATCGACCCCCGTACCGCGCCGTCGCCCGCGTACTTCAGGAAGAGCGTTCCGGCCACCAGGCCGACCGCGACGGCGGGGAAGAGCCGTAGCAGGGTCGGCCAGTGCGCGTGCCGCCGGTAGACGAGAACGGCGAGGACGTCCCCGGCGATCAGGAGGGGGAGCAGCACGCCGGTGGACTCGCGGGCCGGGAGCACGGCCGCGAAGACCGCGAGACTGATCGTGTTGGCGCCGTTGATCGACGTCTTCGAAAAGCCGACGAGGGCGGACGCCGCGGCGAGCACGGCCACTTGGGCAAGCGTGAGGGTATCCATTGCGTACCGAATGCTAAACACATCGATGCGGACGCGGCGCACCGCCCACACCCGGCGCACCACACACCACCCGGCGCACCGCCCACACCCGGCGCACCACACACCACCCGGCGCACCGCCCACACCCGGCGCACCACACACCACCCGCCACCCGACCAGCACCACCCACGCGGCACCACACGCCACCCGTCGGCACCGCCGGCCACCCCGGCGGACGGCCTCCCCGCCCCACCCCTGGCGTCCGCCCGGGACGATCTGCCTATGCTGCGCCCGCGAGCGATCGAAGAAGCGCTCAAACGAACACCATGCGGCAGTACGGGGTAAGGGGCCAACAGCATGCGGGAGCCGGTGGAACTCAGGCGGCAGCGAATCCTCGCGGTGGTGCGGTCGCGAGGGGCGGTGAAGGTCACCGCGCTCGCCGAGGAACTCGAGGTCTCCGTGGTCACGGTGCGCCGGGACGTGGAGGAACTGGCCCGCGCGGGACGGCTCAGGCGCGGGCATGGTGTGGCACGGTCCACGTCCCCGGCCGAGGACCCGGCGACCGCCCCCGCGGCGGCGCGGGCCGGCGCGGGGGTCGAGGGCGGCCCGGTCGCGCTCGTCGTGCCGGAGCGTCATTCGTACCTCTACGAGACCCTGCACGGCGCCCGTTCGGTGCTGGACGAGCACGGTGTGCGGGTCGCGCTGCACATCGCCCCGCAGGCCCGGGGGACGGAGCGGCCCCTGGTGGAGCAGGCGCTCGCGGCCGGTGCTCGGGGGCTGTTGATCGCGCCGCGCTGGCGCGGCGCCGGATGGGAGGAGTCCGACAACGAGTGGCTCGCCGAAGTCGGGGTGCCCACTGTGCTGATGGAGCGCAGGCCCCGCCCGGGGAGTGCGCTGCACGCCCTGGACTCGGTCTGTTCCGACCACTGGTACGGCGTCCATCTCGCCGTCGACCACCTGGTGTCCCTGGGGCACCGCCGCATCGTGCTGGCCGCCCGGGACGACAGCCCGACCGCCCGGAGCATCCGGGCGGCCTTCGCGGAGATCGCCGCCGCGCGGCCGGAGGTGGAGGACTGGCACACGGTGCTCAGTTCGCCGGACGCGGTCGCCTCGGACGTCGGGTACGGCGGGGGGAGCGAGCGGGGCGAAGAGGGCTCCGGCGGGCGCGGCGAGGCCGGTGCGGCGGTGGACCTGGCGGAGGTGCTGCGGGAGCGCCGTGCCACCGGGGCCGTGCTGCACGGTGACGTGGACGCGTTGATGCTCGTCCAGCGGCTCTCCGAGAGCGGGGTGCGTGTGCCGGAGGACTGCTCGGTGGTGGCGTACGACGATGTGGTGGCCGCGCTGGGCACCACGCCGTTGACCGCGGTCTCGCCGCCGAAGGCGGAAATCGGGCGGGCCGCCGCCGAGCTGCTGCTGTACCGGCTGAGTGGATCCGCGGGGGCACGAGGGCCCGCGCGGCGTACGGAGTTGCTGCCGGAACTGAAGGTGCGCGGCTCGGCGGAGGCAGTGGGCACCCCGTCACACAGCCCGATCGTTTGACCGCTTTACATTTCTTCTGATCGATCTATTGACCGCTTCCGATCAGGCGATCAGGATTCCCGTTGTCCCGAACAGGAGCCGCGGGAGGCGCGCATGCCTGATCGACAGAGTCGTCGGTCCGTGCTGGCCACGATGGCCTCGCTGCCGGTGGCAGGTGCACTCAGTGCCTGCTCCGGCGGCGGGACATCAGGGCGGAGCACGAGCAGTACAGACACCACGAGCACTACCGGCAGCACCGGTCACACCAGCAGTAAGGGCGGCAAAGTCCGTATCACCTTCTGGTCCGCCCTTCGGGGCAGCCAGGAGGTGGTGGACGCCTTCAACCGCGGTCACCGCACCATCGAGGTCGATTTCCAGCAGATCCCCTCGGGCGGTCAGGGCGGTTACGCCAAGCTCAGCAACGCCGCCCGGGCGGGAAACGCCCCGGACGTGGCCACCCTGGAGTACCCGCAGGTACCCGGGTTCGCCATCGACGGTGTCGCCCGGGACCTCACCGGCCTCGTCAGCGACACGCTCCGCGCCAAGCTGCTTCCGCAGGCGCTGGGGCTCACCACGTTCGACAAGAAGATCTTCTCCGTCCCGCTCGACCTCGAACCGATGGTGATGCACTACCGCACCGACCTGTTCGAGAAGTACGGGCTCCGTGTGCCGCGCACCTGGGACGAGTTCGAGGAGGCGGCGGCGACCGTACGGCGCAAGGGCGGTGAGCGGCGGCTCGTCCTCTTCCCCACCGACGGTGCCACGCAGATGGCCGCGTACGCCTGGCAGGCCGGCGCCCAGTGGTTCTCCACCACCGGCGACACCTGGAACGTCTCGCTCGCCGACGCCCCGACCCGGCGCGTCGCCGCGTACTGGCAGCGGCTCATCGACCGGGAGCAGGTGTTCATGAACGCCGTGGAGAGCCGTCAGAGCGACGCGCAGATCGGCAACGGATCCGTGCTCGTCCGCCTCAGCGGCGCCTGGGACGCGGGGGCCCAGATGAAGGCCCGCCCTGGCCAGAAGGGGCAGTGGGCGATCGCGCCGTTCCCGCAGTGGGACACGGCGGACCCGTCCAACGGGACACACGGCGGGTCCACCTTCGCGGTGACGAAGGACTGTGCGCATCCGGAGGCCGCGATGGAGTTCATCGAGTGGCAGGTCTCGCACCCGGACGCGCTGCGGGCCCGGCTCTCCAGCGGGGCGAGCAGCCAGTACCCGGCCGCGCCCGGCCTCGTCTCCGTGGGCAGTCAGGCGTTCGACCGCTCCTACTACGCGGGCCAGGACATCTACCGGGTCTTCGAGGAGCAGGCGCGCATCGTCCGGGACGGCTGGATCTGGGGTCCCCGGATGACCGCCACCGGCAAGGTCATGCAGGACGGGTTCGCCCGGGCGAGCGGCGGCAAGGGCTCGCTGCTGGGTTCGATCGAAGCCGCGCAGGAGGGCACCATGCCCGATCTGCGGGCGCTCGGCCTCGCCACCAGCGAGCGTTCCACGTGAGCCGCACCCGGGTGCCCTCGCGCCGGCTCCCCACCGGCCTCCGCCAGGCACTACACCCCACGCAGCAGAGAGGCAGGTGACCCCATGGCCAGCACCAGCACCACCCCGCCCGTAGCCCCCGTGAGCGGTGCGGGGCGGTCCGTGCGTCCCGCACGGCCCGCCCGGGCGAGGGGCGGCCGCGTGACGGCGCGCCGGCGTGAACTCGGCGCCGCCGGCGCTCTGATGACACCGTTCTTCGTCCTCCTGGTGACCGTCTTCCTCATCCCGGTCGGCACCGCGATCTGGCTGAGTTTCTTCAGCGACGACCAACCCGGACTCGGCTTCGGGCCCGAAAAGACCGTCTTCGTCGGAGTGCGCAGCTACGTGGCCGTGCTCACCGACCCGACCTTCCTCGGCGGACTCGGCATCGTCGCGCTGTACTGCCTGATCTACATCCCGCTGATCGTGGTCGGCGCGCTCGCGCTGGCCCTGCTGCTGGACTCCGGCGTGGTGCGGCTGCGCGCCTGGGCGCAGCTCGCGCTCTTCCTGCCGCACGCGGTGCCGGGCATCATCGCCGCGATCATCTGGCTGTACCTCTACACCCCGGGGCTCAGCCCGGTGATCGACGTTCTCGGCAGGGCGGACATCACGGTCGACTTCCTCGGGGTGCACACCGTGGTGCCCTCGATCGTGAACATCGCACTGTGGAGCAATCTCGGCTACAACATGGTCGTCTTCTACGCCGCGTTGCAGGCCGTGCCGCGCGAGGTGATCGAGGCGTCGGTGGTCGACGGCGCGGGGCCGGTGCGCACCGCGCTCCAGGTGAAGGCGCCGCTGGTGCGTTCCTCCATCGTGATGGTGGCGATGTTCACGCTGATCTTCGCCCTCCAGCTCTTCACCGAGCCGATGCTGCTCGGCCAGTCCACCCCGATGATCAACTCCCGCTTCTCCCCCAGCATGTACATCTACGACGCCGCGTTCACCCGCAACAACTACGGCCTGGCCGCTGCCGCTTCGGTGATCCTGCTGGCCTTCACGGTGGCGCTGTCCTACGGCGTCACCCGGTGGACGAACCGCGCGAACGCAGCCGAGGAGGACGCCCGATGAGCGCTCCGACCGTACCCCGTACCGCCACCCGCCGCTCCGCTTCCGCCGCCCGGCGGCCGGGGCTGACCGGACGGGCCGTCGTCAACCTCGTGGTGGGCATCTCGGTGCTGTACACCCTGCTGCCCGTCCTGTGGCTGGTGCTGGCGGCGACCAAGGACCGCGACGCGCTCTTCCAGAGCGACGTCCTCTCCCTGAAGGGCTTCTCGTTCGTCCAGAACCTGAAGGACGTGTTCTCCATGGACGCGGGGCTGTACGGGCGCTGGTACGCCAACAGCCTGCTGTACGCGGTGCTGGGCGCGGCCCTGGGCGCGCTGATCAGCATCGCCGCGGGCTACGCCTTCGACAAGTACCGCTTCCCGCACAAGGAGAAGCTGTTCGGTCTGGTGCTCGCGGCCGTCATGGTGCCGCAGACCGTGCTGGCGCTGCCGCTCTATCTGATGGCGTCCAAGGCGGGGCTCGTCAACACCTTCTGGGCCGTCTTCATCCCTGTGCTCTTCAACCCGTTCGGGGTGTACCTGGGTCGCATCTTCAGCCAGGGGTACGTACCGAACGAGGTGCTGGAGGCCGCCCGGGTGGACGGTGCGGGCGAACTGGCCACCTACTTCAAGGTGGCGATGCGGATGCTGGGGCCCGGCCTCGTCACCGTCTTCCTCTTCCAGCTCACCGCCATCTGGAACAACTTCTTCCTGCCGATGGTGATGCTCTCGAACCAGGACCTGTATCCGGTCAGCCTAGGCCTGTACACCTGGAACAGCTCGGCGTCGGTCTCCCCCGAGTACTACCCCGTCGTCATCATGGGCTCGTTGCTCGCCGTCGTCCCGCTCATTCTCGCGTTCGCCCTGCTCCAGCGCTTCTGGCGGTCGGGGCTCACCGCGGGCGCCGTGAAGTAGCGCGGCGGTCGCGGCCCGTCCCCCGGGGCGG
>NZ_JBHWZJ010000075.1:0-24525 GCF_042728415.1 Streptomyces sp. NPDC060198
CGTGTGGGCACCTCCCGCGCGTGCCCACACCTGTCTTGCGTAGCCGCCGCTGTCATACCCAGGGCAGAAAGACTAGAAGTTCTGCGCGGCCTTCTTGTCGCCCGCCTGATACGCGGACGCGGCCTCGCGCACGGCGCGGGTGATCTGCAGCAGGGAGTCGTGGACCGACCGGGCGTCCTTGTCCCACCCGGCCTGGGCGGTGTCGTACGCGCCCTTGGCCTCGCCCTGCCACAGCTCGGCGACGGAGGCGACACGGCGCTTGATCGCGGCGAGGTCCTCGTCGAGCTGCTTGCCCTGCCGCTCGATGGAAGCAGCGGCACCTTCCAGGCTGGAATATGTGACAACGGTCGTACCGTCGTTGGTCGTCATGTGGTCCTCCGATTCGGGGTGGTTGCGAGACGACTGCCGCTCGGCGCGGGCAGTCGCGGGGGTCAGAAGCTGTTGAGGCTCGACGTGGGCGCGGAAGCGCCCGAGTCGCCCGTGTAACCCGGCACCACGTCGATACCCCGGAGGGCGGCGCCGACCTCGTCCTCGGTGTTGCCGGAGATGGTGCGGGCGGCCTTGATGGCCTCCTGGAAGTTCTGCAGGCGGATGCCGATCGACACCATGCTGTCGTTGATCTGGCGCTGCTTGTCGTTGAAGGCGTTGGCGCCGATGCCCTTCCAGGCGCCTTCCAGGCTGTCGATCGTCGCCTGGAGCGTCTTCAGCTGTCCCTTGACGGAGTCGAAACGCGTCGAGAGTTCGTTCTCCAGCTGAAGGAGACTGTGTTCTGTGACCTTCTGATCTGCCATGGACCTGGTTTCCTTTCGGGTTCTCTCTACGGACCGGCAGGTTCTCGCCGGAAGTTCATGGGTGAGCCGGCCGCTCGCACGGCCGTCGGCCGTGGCCGCCGCCGCTCCGGCCCGTCACACGGTCAGACGGCGCTGCGGCGCCTGCGGAGGAAGTAGAGGGCGCCCCCGCCGAGAACGACCACGACCACCACTCCGCAGGCGATCAGGCCGAGGTTGTTGCCGCTGTCCTCGGACTCGCTGGAGCCTGCCACAACCGTGGCGTCGCCGGATTTCCCTTGCGACGGCTGTGACGAAGCTGAAGCAGAGGCGGAGGGGGAAGCGGAGCCCGAGGGGGCAGCCGAGGCGGTGGAGCCCGAGCCCGACGCGCTCGTGCTCTTCCCGGTGAGCGGGCTGATGGCCGGATCGCCGGGGTCGCCCTTGTGCTTGAGGAGGTTCATCGACGGGCGGATGAGACCGTGCCCGAGGTAGGCGCTGGTCTCGTCGTCGGGCCAGTCCCGCGCGGCCGTGTCGAAGAGGACCCGGAGCACCTGGTTCGCCGTCCAGTCGGGGTGGGCGGACCAGACGAGGGCGGCGGAGGCGGAGGCGATGGCGGTGGCCTGGCTGGTTCCGCCCTCCGTGTCGCAGTAGTCCTTGAAGGAACTGTCGCACCAGATCGGGATGTCGATTCCAGGAGAGGCGAGGTCGACGACGCCGCCGTTCTGCGAAAACTCGGCCACCTTGCCGTCGCTGGACGCGGCGGAAACCCCCACTACTTCCGTGTAGGCGGCCGGGTACTGCTCCTTGTTGCCCTCTTCAGCGTTGTTGCCGACGCCCGCGAAGAACAACTTGCCCTTCGACAGGGCGTACTTCGCTGCTTCGCGCTCGTCGTCCAGCGGGAATTCGCTGGCAAAGGACATGCTGATGATGCGTGCGTCGCTGTCGGCAGCGGCTCGGATGGCGTCCGCGCTGTCGTGGGCGTTGACGTGCCGGTGGTTCTGAAACTCCGTATTGGCGATGCGGTACGGGACTATCCTCGCGCCGGGGGCGAGTCCCTTCAGGCCGCCCCCGTCACCCGTCCCGGCGATGAGTTCGGCCATGGTCGTGCCGTGGCCGTCGTAGTCGTCGTTCTCGTCGCCGTCCGCCTCGGTGGCGTCCCAGCCCTTGAGTACCTGGCCTCGCAGCGACGGCGTATCGGGATTCACACCGGTGTCGATGACGGCGACCGTGATGCCCTTGCCCGTGGAGACCTTCCACATCTCCTCGGCCTGCATGGCGTCGAGGTACCACTGCTCTGCCTGCACGTCCTGAGCCACGGCGGACGGAGCCAGCCCGGCGAAGCAGGCACTCCACGCGGCGGTCGCGGCGAGCGCGCCGACCAGTCGGCGGCGCGCGCCCCGGGATCTGCGGCGCGTCGGGGCAGGGCTCATTTCTGCGGTCATCCTGACTTCCGAACCTTCCACGTGCCTACTCGATCACCGGTGGTGCGGCCTCGGGCCGTCCTGCCGTCCAGGTCTCTTCGTCTTCCGTCAGGTAGTCGGGCCGCGTCGACGCGTTGTTCTCTTCCTCTTCCTCGCGTTCCTGCCGACCTCCGGGACGTACCAGACCCGCACCGCCCGAGGTGAAGCCCTTGCCGCCCGAGCGGCCTCGCGGAGTGCCCACGACACCGTTCGAACCCGCGGTTCCCCGGCCGGTCGGGCGGCCCGCGGAGGAGCCGTTGCCGATGACTCCGCGCTGGCCGGCACCCCTGGCGGGCGCACCGCCCTGCCCGCTGCTCTGGCCGCCGATCACCGTGCCGCGCCCACCCGAGGCGCGGGAGGCGGAGGGCTTCTGCTGGGGCGATCCACCCGTGATTCCGCCTCGCCCGGCCGCCCGGGAAGCGGATCCGGTACCGGAACCGCTCTGCCCGGCCACCGGACGGCCGCCGCTCACACCGGACCGGCCGGAGGCCGACGACGTGCCTCCGGTGCTGCCGGAACGCCCGACCTGGGAACCTCCGGTCGAGCGGCCCGAGTTACCGGTTGCCGTCCGCTGGGTCGTCGAGTTGCTTCCGCCCGGAAGCCCGGTCCGTGCGGAGCCCTTCGCGGTGCCGGCGGTGCCGGAAGCCGGCTTCGCACTGCCGCCCCGCACCCCGCCGCCGAGCGGGCCGGTCGATGGGAACAGCGTGCTGCCCGGCCCCGAGGACCCGCCCGTGGCGGTGGGCGGCGCGGACGACGGCCCCTGGGTCGTGGGCGGGAGTGTCGAGGGCGCGGTGACGCTGTCGATCTCGGTGCGCGTATCGGTGTCGAGGACCGGCTTGGTCGAGGTGCCGAGCCCGTCCGCGGTGTGGTGCGCCTGCGGGCCGCTCACCTCGCCGGTCACCGACCTCACCGTCCCGCTACTACCTGTGGAGTGCCCGGGAAGGCCGCTCTCCGTCCCTCCGGAGGTACCGCCAGACTTACGCCCGGAGACGTCACCCACCGGGCGCGGCATGTCCACCGACAGCTGCATGTCGAACCGGGGCGCCTCCTGCGTGGCCAGCACCTCCGAGGTGACGGAGTAGTAGGAGGCCAGCCGGTTCGCCTGGTTGATGGCCTCCTGCCGGTGTTCCTCGACCCTGACGGCAGCCGCGTACTCCGGATTGCTGTCGATGCGCTCCGGGGCGGGGATGTCCTTGGGGTCCTTGCGGACCGCCCGGCTGTCGCGTGGGGGCAGGGAACTCTTGACCGAGGCAAGTCCGGTACCGGCGACGGTGATCTGGGTGGCGGCGGAGTCCGCGAACTCACTGAGCCGGGTCGCGTGGGCCACCAGGCCCGCTCCCCAGTCACGGAAGGCGATGTTGGCCTCGCCCTTCCAGTCCACGACGGCGATGTGGTCGCCCAGTTCCTTCGCCGCTTCCTTGATCGCGTCCCGCGCCTTGTAGAGCGCCTGTCCGGCGGCCTCCAGGTCGGCCGGGTTGGAGTTCTCGACCAGGTCGATCATCGCGTTGAGGTCGTGGCATTCGAAGGAGGTGCGGCCTGCCGGGCGGCCCGAGCCACCGAAGAAGGAGCCGGCCACCTCGCGGACCCGTTCGGTGACGTCCGTGACGACGATCTGGGACGTGACCCTGTCCTGGTCGTAGTCCTGCTGTTCGGCCGGGGTCAGCTCCGGCTGAGTGTCGGTCATTCGGCTGCCCACCCTGAGTCGACCGTGGTGTCCTGGTTGTTCGCCTTGTGCTCGTGCTCCTTGTCGAGGCGCCCCTTGACCACGTAGAACCGGCGCCGCACCTCGTCCTCGGTGTTGTCCATGCCGACGGCGGCGGCGTGCACACCGAGGCTGAGGTATTCGATCTGGTCGCCGAGCGTCTTGGAGAGCGAGGTGAGCGACTCGTGGACGCGGGTGTACTGGGAGTAGAGGGCGTCCGCCTCGTGGAAGCCCGCGTTCGGGCCGCTGAACGAAGTACGCGAGAGTTCGTGGGCCCCGATCTTGGTGCGGCCCGCCGCCGAGCTCTCGAGGTCGGCCAGGAGTACGTCCACTCTCTTCTTGAACCGCTCCAGCGCGCCGACGCCATGTTCAAGGTCGGCCGTTCCGCCGCTGGAGCTTCCTCCGTCGTCTGCGAGCACGGTGACTGCCTTTCCCCCGTTGTTCTCGTTTGCACAAACCGTCTTGCGTTGCGATCGCACCGGGACACCCCACGGTCATCACGCACCCCATACTCTATCCACAGGGCTCTGAGGGGCCAACTGTGTTGTCAGTCATGTGACTTACAGATGGACACTTGTCAGAACGGGGCCGACCGGGCGTCTTCTTGCCAACCACCCACCGTGCGAACGGTGATGGGCGAGCAAGCGGTACGAGGCTCATGCGCCCCCGGCCCCGGAGAACCTGCGCCGGCGCGCGTCGCGCAGCGCCACGGCGACCCCCGCTATCGAGGCGACCAGCACCAGCGCGCCCACCACGACGTACGTGGCGAGGCGGGCATCGCGCTCCTCGGCCGTCTCCCCCAAGGTGAGTTCGGCCGGGGTGGGAGCCTCGGCCGAACTCACCCCCTCGCTTGCGGTCGGCTCCTTGACCGGCTTGTCGTCCTCGGTCAGGGCGCGTACCGGATCGACGACTCCCCAGCCGACCAGGCGGTCGTGCCCCGCGACGGAGCGTTCGGCGGTCTGCTCGATCTGGGCGACGATCTCCTCCTGCTCCCACTCCGGGTGCCTGGATTTGATCAGGGCGGCGACTCCCGCCACGTAAGGAGCCGAGAAACTGGTGCCGTTGTCGGCGCAGTGCCCTCCTGCGGGGACGGTGGAGATCATGTCCACGCCGGGGGCCGCGACGCCCACCCAGGGACCGGGCTGGGAGAAGCCGGCTCGTTCGTTGTTGCGGTCCGAGGCGGCCACCGCCAGCACCCCCGGGTACGAAGCGGGGTAGGTCCTCTTGTCGGTCGCTTCGAGTCCGTCGTTGCCGGCCGAGGCGACCACGACGACCTCCGCGGCGAGCGCGTGGTCGACGGCCTCCTGGAGCGCGGCTTCGGGTTCCACCGCGTTGGCCGTGTCCTGGGAGATGTTGATGACGTCGGCGTGGGCGGTGTCGACGGCGTAGACGATGGCGGCGGCGAGGCTCTTCGCCGTGCCGTGTCCCTGCGCGTCGTTCTGCTGGATCGGGATGATCGTGGCGTCGGGGGCGAGGCCCACGAAGCCGGTGTCCTTCGCCTCCCTGGCGGCGATGATGCCGGCGACCCGGGTGCCGTGGCCGACGGTGTCCGTCGTGCCGTTCTCCTTGCCGCGCGGGAGGGGGTCGCCGTTCTCGTCCTTGATGCCCTTGGCCATCAGGTTGATCCCCGCCGAGGCGTCGACGGCCTTCTTCAGCTGCGGGTTCACCGTGTCGACCCCGGTGTCGATCACCGCGACCCGGACGTCTTTCCCGGTGGAGCGGCTCCAGAGCTGGTCGAGCAGGACGCGCTGGAGCGACCAGGGGCGTCCCGCGTACGGCTTGGAGGGGAAGGTGCACTGGGTGACGTCGTCGGCGGCGGCGGGAACGACCGGTACGGAGACCAGGGCGACCGCGGTCGCCGCGGCGACCGTCAGCAGACGCCGCTTCAGGGGGTGTGCGTGTGCGCAGGAGTTCGAGAGGGTCATCGCTGTCCGCCGCCCTTCTCAGGAGCCCTGCGGCTGACGGGCAGCCGCGGTCGACAGTCGGGGGCCGGTCGGCAGGAACTCGGACCAGGCGGCGGGGACGGGGGCCGGGTCGATCTTCCCGTACCCGAGCCGGGTCTGGGCCTGCTGCGCCTCGGCCAGTCGCTCGGCCTTCTCCTTGGCGGAGCCGGATTCACCGATCCCCGAGTCGCCGCCGGCGCTGTCGCCGTTGGACTGCATCGCGTACCGCAGCCCGGTGTCGGTGACCAGGAAGAGGTACCCGGTGGAGGTGTCCGATCCCTTGAACTGGCGGAAGAGCTGACCCGAGCCGGGGGTGACGTAGGCACTGCTGGAGCCGGTGGGCAGGGTGGCGGGGAAACCGGTGCCGGCCCAGGTGGAGAGGGTGGTGGCTCCGGTGTCGCCGTTCACCCCGCGCAGCACGCTGCACACGGTGTTGCGGCTGCCGCTCGTGGTGCTCGCGGAGTTGACGGCGCGAGGGGCGTCCTGCGGCCATTTCTTGTCGTCACCGAAGGACGGGCCCGGCGCGATGGCTGCGGCGCTGACCGCCTTCGCGGTGCCCGCCTGGCCGAGGCCGATGAGGTCGCGACTGCTCAGGAGCAGCTTGGCGGTGAACTCGGAGATGGGCGCCACCCGGCCCTGGAGGACCACGTACTTCCGGGTCGAGGTGCCCGAGGTCGCTTCGAGGACCATGCCGACTTTGTCGAGCGCGGGGTCCAGGTCGCCGCCCACCCCGGCGTCCTCGCCGGCCGTACCGGGGACGATGGGGAAGGTGATGGGGTCACCGGTGTGCAGGGTCGCCAGCCAGGCCGAGGAGACCCGCTGCGGGGTGCGGCGCTCGCCGACGAGGGTGCGCAGCAGGAGTTCGTCCGCCTTGTCGACGGTGTACGCGCGGCCCTCGGCGTCCACGACGTGGCGGACGCCGTCCTGGCCTTCGACGTACATCAGCTCTCCGGCGGTGAGCCGCTGGGTGCCTTCGGTCTTCTTCTCCTCGCGCTCGGCGAAGACGAAGGCGGCCTTCTGGATCGCCCGGCCGCCCTCGCCGGGGCGCTCGCAGACGGCCCAGCGTTTGGCGGCGCCGGCGTCGCCGCCGTCGGGCAGGCGGTCGGGAGCGTAGGGGATGCCGAGGGTCGCGCCGTGCGGGATCTTGCCGCTGTCGAGTTCGGACTCGGCGACGTTGATGACCTTGCCCTTGTCCGGGTCGAGCAGCAGTTTCGCGGAGGACATGTTGAGGACCGGGTGGAGCTGGGTCTTGCCGTTGGTCTTGAGGACGACGTAACGCGTCGTCGACTCGCTGGCGATGATGACGTTCTCGTTGGGGGTGTCCCACCCGGTGGGCGCCACGGGCTTGAACAGGCCCCAGGCGCCGAAGACCGCGAGGATCACGACGCCGACGACGGTCCCGGGGACCACCGCGCGCAGCGGGCGCGGCGCACCCTCCTCGGAACCGCTCGGGTGGGGTTGCACGAACTGTGCGATCAACCTCCGCTTCGCAAAGGTGTAGGCGTTGAGTTCGTCCCGCCTTGATGCCATGATCCGCTGCCCCTTCTCCCCGACGGGCGACCAGATAACCACATCCGTTTGCGGATTCAGTTGTCGCACCGGCGCCCCTACTATGCCTGTTGACGGTGCGCGGACACCCCTCAGGTAGGGTGATCGCCCGGTCAACAGGCATAGGGAAAAAGCTGAATAGGGACACGAGGGGGCAACACGGCGATGGGCACTGCGACGCGCGAGCGTACGGGCCGGGGGACCGCGGACGCGTCCGGCACTTCCCGGCGGCAACGCCGCGGCCGGCGGCCCGGGACCGGACCCGCGGCCTCTCCCGGCTCCACCGCGCCCCCCTCCGCGGTGCTGCGGTCGGCCTCGCGGACCAGCCGGGTCAGTCCGCTGCTGCGGCAGCTGGTGCTGGTCGAGGTGGCGTTGGGCGCGGCGGCGGTGGGAGCCGCGCTCGGCGGGATGTGGATGGTTCCCGGCATGGTGGTCGCCGGGATTCTGGTGGTGATCGCGGTCATCCGGCGGCGCGGTACCGCTCTGCAGGACTGGCTGTCGACGGCGTTCGCGTTGCGGACCCGGCAGCGGATGCCGGTGAGTCACCAGCCCGACGCGGAGGCCTCATTGGCTCCGATCGCGGAGAACGTGCCGGGTTTCGCCCCCTTCGTCTACATCGACCGGGAGCGCCGTACGGTCGGGATGCTCGGTGACGGCACCTTCCTCACCGCCGTGGTGCGGGTCGAGGCGAGCGGTGAGGCGCTCCGTCCGGCGTTCGGCGCCCGGGCGCTTCCACTGACGCTGCTCGGCGAGGCTCTCGAGGTGGACGACATCGTGCTGGAGTCCGCGCAGTTGGTGCAGCAGGTCCGCTGCGCCCCGGCGCCGCACCTCCCGGCGCGGTCGGTGGCCCGGCTCTCGTACGCCCCTCTGCAGGAGCAGACCGGGGCTCCGGCGCTGCGGATGACGTGGGTGGCGGTGAAGCTCGACCCGGAACTCTGCCGGGAGGCGGTGGAGGCGCGCGGGGGCGGGGTCGCCGGTGCCCAGCGGTGTCTGGTGCGGATGGCGGACCATGTGGCGAGCCGGATCACCGGGGCCGGGTTCAGGGCGACGGTCCTCGACCAGGAGGAGCTGAACGCGGCCGTGGCCACGTCGGCCTGCGCGAACCCGATCCAGTCGGCACGTGCGGTGCGCCAGGAAGCGGCGGCGCAACGCCGGACGAAGGAAACGTCACGGGTGTGGCGGTGCGACGACCGGTGGCACACGACGTACGCCGTCGACCGCTGGCCCGAGCTGGGCCGGGGCGCGACACCGCTGCCCAAACTGGTGGCGCTGCTGACCTCGGTACCGGCGTACGCCACGACGTTCAGCCTCACCGTGCGGCGCGGCGCGCACCAGGGGGCGGTGTCGGTGGCCGGGCACGTCCGGATCACCGGCGGTTCCGACACGGAACTGGTGAGCGTGCGCAGGACGTTGGTGCAGGCGGCCCGGGTGGCCAAGGTCGGTCTCGTACGGCTGGACCGCGAACAGCTGCCCGGTGTACTCGCCACTCTTCCGCTGGGAGGCGCGCAGTGAGCCGGATCATGTCGCGGCACGGGCTGCGGGGTCCGCGCCACGCGGGCCACACCATCGCGGCGGACCATCTGGGCGCGCTGTCGCTGCCGGTCGGCGACGACGGTGTGGTGATCGGCAACGACGCGGAGAACCGCCCGCAGATCATCGGGTTCCACCGCCCGGCCCCGTACGACGTGCTGCTCATCGGCGGTCTGTGGACCGCTCAGGTGCTGGCGCTGCGCGCGGCGGGCACGGGTGCGCGGGTGGCGGTGGAGACGGGCCGTACGCAGGCGTGGACCGCGATGGCGCAGGCGGCGGGTGCCGGCCTGGAGTGCGTCTCCCTGCACGAGGTGGGCCGGGTGCCCCCCACGGGTGCAACGGTGGGCAGTCCGGTGGTCGTCGTACGGGACTGCGGGATGCGGCCTCCCCGCGGCCGGGTCGTCTCCTCGCCGTGGCAGTCCGTGCTGACGCTGCTCCCCTATCTGAGCCCGGTGGCCCCGCGGTTGATGCGGTCCTCGTCGCTGGTGGGCGTGCAGCGGGTCTCCCCCGCCGAGGCGGACCAGATCGGCCGCATCCTCGGACTCTCCCGCGTCGAGAGCGAAGCGCTGCCGACACTGGCGGACGGGGTCACCCTCTGGGTCTCGGGCCGTGAGCACCACTGGGTGATGACGAGCGCGACGGACGCGGAGACCGGACTGTTGGGGACGGCCCGCAGGATGGACTGAATCCGTCCGGTTCCGCCCCGCGGCGGGTGCGTACCGTGGACGATGGAGTCCCACGTCACCGTTCGATCGAAAGGGGCGCCGCAATGGGCACCCAGCAGGAGAAGGACGAGCTCTACGCGCTCGACATCACGGACGCCGTGTGGCTGAGCGCCCCCGGCACCGAGGCCGAGGAGGAGCGGGTCGAGATCGCGCATCTGCCCGCGGGCGCGGTCGCGATGCGTTCCTCGCTGGACCCCGAGACGGTGCTGCGCTACACCGAGGCGGAGTGGCGGGCCTTCGTACTCGGCGCCCGTGACGGGGAGTTCGACCTCAAGTAGCGGTCGCGCAGTGCGCGGGGCGGTGGTCCGGCCGGGCCGCTGCCCCGTTCGCGCGTCCGCCCGTCGGAGGGAACGTCGTGGCCGTCGCCTTGGTGCGCGCGGGGGGCGACCGGGCCCGGTGCGGGCGGATGTGACGGAACGGACCGTCCACTGTCCCGGGTTCGGCCTGACGTAGGGGGCCCGATGGCCCTTAGGGTGGGGTGTGGGCGTGTCGCGGTACCTTCGGGTGTGCGGCGCGCGGCCCGGAGGGAGAGCCGGGCGTATCGGACAACGGGGAGACGGTCGTACCTGCCCACCGCGGCACGCGGGTGCTCGACCACACCAGGAGGCACAGTGAACAGCGATCGGGACGAGATGCGCGAGGGATGGAACACGCCCGGCGACGAGTCGTCCGACGCGGATCCCGCCGAGCTGACGGGTGAGTTCACCATCGACTACACCCCGCCCGCCTGGTACACGCAGAACGCCGCGGGCGACTCCTCGGGCGGCTCCGGCACCCCTCCCACTCCGCCGCCCCCGAGCGGGTCGCCGCTCCCGGTGCCGGGACTGCCGTCCCAGGGCGGGTTCGAGCGTGCCTGGACGGCTGCGGCTCCCACGCCGCCCGTGCAGCCCGCGATCCCCGAACAGGGCCCGCCCGTCGCGCCGTTCACGCCCGGGCCGTTCACGCCCGGGTCCTTCGCGCCCGGCCCGTCCGCACCGTCACCCTCGGCCCCGGTCCCGCCGGAGTCCACGGCGGGCGGCGGAATCGCCTCGCAGCCGTCCGGGGGCGGTGACGTGGAGAGCGGTGCCACGATGCGCTTCTCCGCGGCGGCGCTGAAGCGGGAGTTCGCGGCCCGCGACGCCGCGGCCGCCGCTGCCGCTTCCGGTACGGATACGGACGCGCCGCCCGCACTTCCGCCCGCCCCTGCCCCTGCCCCCGCCCCCGACGGCGACTCCGCCCCGGGCTCGTACGGGAACGCTCCCGCGGCCGGGACCGAGGAAAGGGCCGCCGAGGCCACCGGCACCGCGGCCTCCGACGCACCCGCCCAGGACGACACGGCCGGTGCGGACGAGACGGCCGGTCCGGACGACACCGCCCGGGCGGACGCCTCCGGCGCGGAGGCCACCGCCGCCTCCGACGAGCGCCCCAGCGGCGTCGTCCCCTCCGACGCCACCCCCTCCGGCCTCGCACCCACGGGCGCGTCCGCCCCGGAGGCCGCGAACACCCCGGACCCTCCGGCCACTTCGGCCTCGGCGGACGAGTCGGCCACTCCGTGGGACACCGCCGCCCCGGCCGCGGGCGAGCCCCTCGCGCCCGAACCGCCGCACCCGGTGGACCAGGCCGCCCCGGTGCCCTGGTCCCCCGCCCTCCCGGCCGTCCAGGCGCCGAACGCGCTGCCCCCGCTGCCGCCCGCCTTCCACCCGGCCGGGCCGCAGCCCGGCACCCCGGAATCGGCACCTCAGTGGCCCGCCTCTCCCGACCGGCCGGACGGAGGCTACGGCTTCCCGCAGGCGCCCCAGCCGCCTGCTCCGCAGCCGCCGCGGATCCCCGAGCCCAACGGGCCGTACGGGCAGGGCGGTTACGGCTTCCCGCAGCAGCAGTACCCGCCGTACCCGCCCCAGGGCGGCTCGCTGCCCCCGCAGGTGCCGCAGCAGGCCGGCTACGGGTTCCCCCAGCCGCCCCTGACCCCGCAGCCCCTGACCCCGCAGCCCCCGGCCCCCCAGCCGCCCGCACCTCTGCCGCCCGCTCCTCTGCCGCCTCAGGCGTCCGGCGCACCGGTCGGCTACGGCTACCCGCAGGGCCCTCCGCAGCCCCACCAGGCGTACACGCCCCAGGCCTACCTGCCTCAGCAGGGCCAGGCACCCCAGCAGGGTCCGCCCCAGCAACTCCCGCAGCCGCCGCAGCCCCCTCAGGAGCGCACCCCGTTCCCCGCGCAGGCCGCCCCCGCCCCGCAGCCGCCGCGGCAGGGACCCGCGCAGCAGCCCGTCGATCCACGGACCAGCGGCGCCTGGCCCACCCCGGTCACGCACGACCAGCGTGAGCGCTCGGTGCCGGGCGCTCCGCTCGGGTACACCGCCGCCGTCGAGCTCTCCTCGGACCGGCTGGTGCGGGGGAAGCAGAAGGCGAAGAGCAGCCGGAACCCCTCCCCCGCCAACCGTTTCAAACTGGGCGGCAAGAAGGAGGAGGCCGACCGGCTGCGCAAGCTGGAACTGATCCGGACGCCGGTGCTCTCCTGCTACCGCATCGCCGTGATCAGCCTCAAGGGCGGTGTCGGCAAGACCACGACGACCACCGCGCTGGGTTCGACGCTGGCCACCGAGCGGCAGGACAAGATCCTCGCCATCGACGCCAACCCGGACGCCGGGACGCTCGGCCGCCGGGTGCGCCGGGAGACCGGGGCGACCATCCGCGACCTGGTCCAGGCGATCCCGTACCTCAACTCGTACATGGACATCCGCCGCTTCACCTCGCAGGCGCCCTCCGGGCTGGAGATCATCGCCAACGACGTGGACCCGGCGGTCTCCACGACCTTCAACGACGAGGACTACCGCCGGGCGATCGAGGTGCTGGGCAAGCAGTACCCGATCATCCTCACCGACTCGGGTACCGGGCTGCTCTACAGCGCGATGCGCGGGGTGCTCGATCTGGCGGACCAGCTGATCATCATCTCGACGCCGTCGGTGGACGGCGCGTCCAGCGCGTCCACCACGCTGGACTGGCTCTCCGCGCACGGATACGCCGACCTGGTGCAGCGCTCCCTGACGGTCATCTCCGGGGTCCGCGAGACCGGCAAGATGATCAAGGTGGACGACATCGTCCAGCACTTCCAGACGCGGTGCCGGGGTGTCGTGGTCGTCCCGTTCGACGAACACCTGGCGGCGGGCGCGGAGGTCGATCTCGACATGATGCGGCCGAAGACCCGCGAGGCGTATTTCCACCTCTCGGCGCTCGTCGCCGAGGACTTCGCCCGCGCCCAGCAGCAGCAGGGCCTGTGGACCGCGGACGGCCAGAACCCGCCGCCGCAGTACGCGCCACCGATGCCCGGGCACCAGCAGTACCCGCCGCAGGCGCACCCCCAACAGCCGTATCCGCAGCAGCCGTACGGGGGACAGCAGCCGCCCCAGTCGCCGTACGGCGGGCAGCAGCCGTACGGGGGACAGCAGCCGCCCCAGCAGCCGTACCCGCCGCAGTCCTACCCCCCGCAGCCCGGCAACGGCTGGCAGCAGGGGCCGCCTCCGCCGGCTCAGCCGTACGGAATGCGGCCCGGCCAGGACGGGCAGGCTGGCCAGCCAGGACAGCCCGAGAGGCCGGGCCCGCCCGGCCCCGAGGGCCCGTGGCCCGCGCCGGGGTGGCAGCAGCAGCCGCCCGCGCCGCCCCGCAGTTGACGCAAAGTGGTCTACACCAATGAGGGCCCGCACCGTTGCGACGGTGCGGGCCTTTTGCGTATTCCCGCAGCCCACACGCCGTTTCGCCGACCGTTGACTCCAGTTGGCCGCCGCTGATAGACCTCTCCATCACCAGTTGGCGAACCACTGCTCTACCCGCCGCCCCACCAGCGAGTCATGACGCGAGGTCGACGTCCCATGGTCACAAGAAGTCCCGTCCGCTCCGCCCGGCCAGGCCATCGTCTGCGCCTCCTCACGGCTTCGGGTGCCGCCGCGCTGGCGCTCGCCGCCGGATCGCTCGTACCGGGCGCCCCCGCTCCGCTCGCCGCCTCCCCCGCTCAGGCCGACGACGGGAAGACGACCCTCACGGTCGCGGTCGCGCAGAGCGTGGACTCCCTGAGTCCGTTTCTGGCCCAACGGCTGCTGAGCACCAGCGTCCTGCGGCTCATGTACGACTACCTGACGAACTATGACCCCAAGGACAGCCACGCCGTCCCGGGTCTCGCCACCGCCTGGGAACCGTCCCCGGACAAGCTGACGTGGACGTACACCATACGGTCCGACGCGAAGTGGTCCGACGGCGAGAAGGTCACGGCCGACGACGCCGCCTGGACCTTCAACACGATGATGAAGGACGAGGGCGCGGCCACCGCCAACGGCTCCTTCGTCACCAACTTCGACACGGTGACCGCGCCCAGCCCGGACAAGCTCGTCGTCAAGCTGAAGAAGCCGCAGGCGACGATGGCCGCGCTCGACGTGCCGATCGTCCCCGAGCACGTGTGGAAGGACGTCACCGACTTCTCGAAGTTCAACAACGACACGAAGTTCCCCATCGTCGGCAACGGGCCGTTCGTCCTCACGGACTACAAGGTCGACAGCTACGTCAAGCTCAAGGCCAACAAGGACTTCTGGCGCGGCTCACCCAAGTTCGACGAGATCGTGTTCCGGTACTACAAGGACCAGGACGCCGCCGTCGCCGCGCTGCGCAAGGGCGAGGTCTCCTTCGTCGCCGGCAGCCCGAGCCTGACGCCCGCCCAGGCGGCCTCGCTCAAGAACGCCCCGGACATCAAGGTGAACGAGGGCCCCGGCCGCCGCTTCTACGCCCTGGCCACCAACCCGGGCGCGCGCACCAAGGACGGTCAGAAGTTCGGCGACGGCAACCCGGCGCTGCTCGACCAGAAGGTCCGTCAGGCGCTCTTCCTCGCCGTCGACCGGAAGACCATCATCGACAAGGTCTTCCAGGGCCACGCGGTGGAGGGCGCGGGATACATCCCGCCGCGCTTCTCCGCGTACCAGTGGCAGCCCGCCGCCGGGCAGCAGCTGGGCTACGACCCCGCCCGCGCCGCCTCGCTGCTCGACCAAGCCGGGTACGAGAAGAACAGCGACGGCAAGCGGGTGGGCAAGGACGGCAAGCCGCTGGACCTGCGCATCCTGTGCCACGCGACCGACCCGAACGACAAGGCGGTGGGCAAGTACCTCCAGGAGTGGTGGGGCGACCTCGGCGTCGGGCTGAAGGTCGACTGCCTCGACAACGTCTCGGACCCCTGGTACGCCGGTGAGTACGACCTCGCCTTCGACGGCTGGTCGGTCAACCCGGACCCGGACTTCGTCCTCTCCATCCACACCTGTGGCGCACTGCCCGCCAAGGCCAAGGAAACGGCCGCCA
Organism: Streptomyces sp. NPDC060198; assembly: GCF_042728415.1. Classification (NCBI taxonomy): domain Bacteria; kingdom Bacillati; phylum Actinomycetota; class Actinomycetes; order Kitasatosporales; family Streptomycetaceae; genus Streptomyces; species Streptomyces sp. NPDC060198. Next base: position 14,986 of record NZ_JBHWZJ010000075.1, read on the forward strand.
CGGACAACTTCATCTGCGATCCGCAGTTCGACGGCCTCTACGCGAAGCAGCTGGCCGAGTACGACCCCGCCGCCCGCGCGACGCTCGTCAAGGACATGCAGTCGCGGCTGTACGACACCGGGTACATGAACGTCATGGCCTACCCGAACGCCGTGGAGGCCTACCGCACCGACCAGATCGCCTCCATCACCACCATGCCCTCGGACGCCGGCAACATCTACGGCCAGGACGGCTACTGGAGCTGGTGGTCCGCCGTTCCGGCCGCCTCGGCGAGCGGTTCCTCGGACTCGGGCAACTCCACCGGAGTGCTCGTCGGCGTCGGCATCGCCGTCGTCGTCCTGGCCGCCGGCGGACTGCTGTTCGCCCGCCGCCGCCGTTCCACCGCGGAGGACCGGGAGTAACCGATGAGCACTGACAGCACTCCCCTGCCGGGCTTCGGCCCGGCGGGCGTGGAGGGTGCGGGAACCGCCGGTCCGGCCCAGGCCGGGCCGGCGGTCCGCTCTCCGCACGCCCGATCCACCACCGCCTACCTCCGCTACGTGGCGGGCAAGCTGGCCGGCGCGGCCGTCTCGCTGTTCGCCGTCCTCGTCACCAGCTTCTTCCTCTTCCGGCTGATCCCCGGCGACCCGGTCAAGCAGATGACCGGCGGCCGCCAGGTGACCACCGAGCAGATCGTCGCCATGCGCCGGGAGTTCGGGCTCGACCTGCCGCTCTGGCAGCAGTTCACGCAGTACTGCGGCAACGCGCTGACCGGCGACTTCGGCACCTCGTACCAGTTCCGCGCCCCGGTCGTCGACAAGATCTCCGAGGCGCTGCCCGCGACGCTGCTGCTCACCGGCACCGCGTTCGTGATCTACACCGTGATCGGCATCTGGCTGGGCTCCCGCTCCGCCTGGCGCAACGGCTCCTTCGGGGACCGCTTCCACACCGCGTTCGCGCTGACGCTCTACTCCGTGCCGTCGTTCTGGCTCGGACTGCTGCTGATCGTCACGCTCTCGGTCGGTATCGGCCCGATCCCCGGGCTCTTCCCGACCGGCGGCATGGAGTCCGGCGACTCGTCCGGCTTCGGCTACGTCCTGGACGTCGCCCATCACCTGGTGCTGCCGGTCCTCACGCTGGTGGCGGTGGAGTACGCCCGCACGCTGCTGGTGATGCGGTCCTCGCTGCTGGACGAGATGGGCAGCGACTATCTGACGACGGCCCGCGCCAAGGGGCTGCGGGACGACCAGGTCCGCCGGAAGCACGCGGTACCGAACGCGATGCTGCCGACGGTGACGCTGCTCTTCGTCAACCTCGGCAACACGGTCGCCGGCGCCATCCTGGTGGAGACCGTGTTCTCCTGGCCGGGCCTCGGCGGCCTCTTCTACCAGGCACTGAGCGTGCCCGACCTGCCGTTGGTGCAGGCGCTGTTCTTCGTCTTCGCGGCAGCGGTGATCCTGATGAACACGCTCGCCGACGTGCTCTATCCGCTCTTCGATCCCCGGGTGGGCCGATGACGACCTCGACGGACGTGCTGGGCCCGGGCAGCAGCCCGCGCTCGCTGGCGTGGACCCGCAGGCGGCGGGCCGCGGCCCGCTTCTGGGCGCAGTACCGTACGCACCGGGCCGGAATGGTGGGCCTCGCCGTACTGGTGGTCATCGCCGTGCTGGCGCTGGCCGCGCCGCTGCTGGCGGGGGCCGAATCGAAGAGCGTCACCGAAGCCCCCGGCGGACCGATGGAGTCGCCGAGCGCCCAATTCCCGCTCGGTACCGACCAGTTCGGCCGGAACCTGCTGGCGCTGCTGCTCTGGGGCGCCCGGGTCTCGCTGACGGTGGGGCTGCTCGCGGCCTTCCTCTCGGTCGCCATCGGCACCCTGGTGGGCGTCACCGCCGGCCACTTCAAGGGCTGGTACGGGGCGGTGGCCATGCGGGTCACCGACTGGTTCCTGGTGATGCCTACCCTGGTGCTCGCCATCGCCCTGGCCACCGTGCTCTCCCGCTCGCTGTGGACGACGGTGCTGGCGATCGGCGTGACCACCTGGCCGACCACCGCCCGGCTGGTGCGCGCCCAGACCCTGTCGGTGGAGTCCCGTCCGTACATCGAGCGCTCCCGGGCGCTGGGCGGCGGACACGGCCACGTCATGAGCCGTCACGTGCTCCCCAACGTGATGCCGATGGTCCTCGCCCAGGCGACCCTGGCGATCTCGACCGCGATCCTCACCGAGGCGACCCTCGCCTTCCTGGGGCTCGGTGACCCGACGATCGTCTCCTGGGGCGGTCTGCTCCAGGACGCCCGGGAGGCGGGGGCCGTCAGCTCGGGCGACTGGTGGTACCTCGCCCCGCCCGGACTCGCCATCGCGGTCGTCGCGCTCGCCTTCACCCTGTGCGGCCGGACCATCGAGTCCGTGCTCAACCCCAAGCTGGGGGTGGAGCGTTGAGCACCCCCGAGGAACGGACCAGCATGACAGCCACCGAGACCGGCCGGCCCCTGCTGGAGGTGCGCGACCTCCGTGTCACCTACGGCTCCGGGCCGCTGGCCGTCCCCGCCGTGCGCGGTGTGGACCTGCGGGTCGAGGCCGGACAGAAGCTCGGCATCGCCGGGGAGTCCGGCTGCGGGAAGTCGACGCTGGCGCTCGCGCTGCTGCGACTGCTGCCCGCCTCGGCCACCCTGAGCGGCGAGATCCTGCTGGACGGTGAGGACGTCCTGACGATGAAGTGGGGCCGGCTGCGGGCGGTCCGCTGGGCAGGCGCGTCCATCGTCTTCCAGGGGGCGATGCACTCCCTCAACGCGGTGCACCGGGTCGGCGACCAGATCGCCGAACCGATCCTGCTGCACCACCGGGCGACCCCGGCAGCCGCCCGCACCCGCGCCGGTGAGCTGCTGGAGCAGGTGGGGCTGCCGGCGGCCCGGGCCGCCGCCTACCCGCACGAGCTCTCCGGCGGCCAGCGGCAGCGGGTCATGATCGCCATGGCCCTCGCCTGCGACCCCCGGCTGATCGTCGCGGACGAACCGACCACCGCGCTCGACGTGATGATCCAGGCCCAGATCCTCCGGCTGATCGAGCGACTCGTCGCCGACCAGGATCTCGGGCTCGTCATGATCAGCCACGACCTGGCGGTGCTCTCCGACACCTGCGACCGGCTCGCCGTGATGTACGCGGGCCGGGTCGTGGAGGAGGGCCCGGCCCAGGAGGTGTACCGGCACGCCCGCCACCCGTACGGAGCGGCGCTCTCCGCCGCCTTCCCGCGCATCGGCGACCCCGCCTCGCGACACGCCCCGCGCGGGCTGCCCGGCGATCCGCCGGACCCGGCGGCGCTGCCCTCCGGCTGTGCCTTCCACCCGCGGTGTTCGGCGGCGCTGGACACCTGCGCCGAGGAGGACCAGTGGCTGCGGGACGCCGGACCGGGCCGCCGCGCGGCGTGCGTCCTGGTGGGACCGGCGACGCCGGCGGCCGTCACGCGCACCGCGGAGGCACCGGTCGCGCAGGCGCCGGTCGTCGACGAAGCGTCCGCCACGGACACCGGTACGACCACGGGCGCGAGCGAACCAGGAGCAGAGGAAGCGAGGAGCACCCCATGACGACCACCCCGGCGACGTCCACCCACACGACGACCGCACCCCTGCTGAGCGCCGAGGCGCTGGAGGTCACCTTCCCCGGCCGCCGGGGGGCCGCGCCCGCGCGGGCCGTGGACGGAGTGACGCTCGACATCCTGCCGGGCGAGATCGTGGCCCTGGTCGGCGAGTCCGGGTGCGGCAAGACGACACTCGCCAGGTCGCTGCTGGGCCTGGTGGCGCCGACCTCGGGCCGGATCACCTTCGAAGGACGGCCGCTGGACCCTTCCGGTCGGGCCATGAAGGCGTACCGCAAGCGCGCCCAGCTGGTGCTCCAGGACCCCAGCGGCTCCCTCAACCCCCGCCACACGGTGTACGACGCGGTGGCGGAGGGGCTGCGCATCCACGGCCACCGGGGCGACGAGACCGCCGCGGTGGCCGGGGCGCTCTCCCGGGCCGGACTGCGGCCCCCGGAACGGTTCTTCCTGCGCTACCCGCACGAACTGTCGGGCGGACAGCGTCAGCGCGTCGTGATCGCGGGGGCGTTGGTGCTGGAGCCCGAACTCCTGGTGGCCGATGAGCCCGTGGCGTCCCTGGACGCCTCGGTGCGCGGGGAGATCCTCGCGCTGCTGCTGCGGCTGAGGGACGAACTCGGCCTCTCCGCACTGATCGTGACCCACGATCTGGGGCTCGCGTGGAACATCGCCGACCGGGTGGCGGTGATGTACCTGGGGCGGATCGTGGAGACCGGGCCGGTCGAGCAGATCCTGACGGACCCGCGGCATCCCTACACCAAGGCGCTGCTGTCGGTGCTGCCGGAGGCGCCGGGCGAGCCGGTGGTACTGTCCGGCGAGGCGCCGGACCCCTCCAACGTGCCCGGGGGATGCCGGTTCCACGTCCGCTGCCAGGTGTTCGCCTCGGGCGAGGCCGAACGGGCCGGAGTGGCGGACGCCTGCCGACATGAGGATCTGCCCGTCCTCCACGGCTCGGGCGCCGGGCAGGTCGCCTGCCACTGGGCGCACGCGACCGCCGGGGAGGAACCGGCTCCGGCTCCGGCGTAGGTCAGGCCGTGTGTCGAAAGTGGCGCCGTCCGCCCGGAGGGCGGGTCCTGCGGCGTCCGATGCGTGCGATCGCGAGGCGGAGGGTGGGGCGTCGCAGGACAGGCGGGACTTTCGACACACGGCCCAAGGCGCCGGGCGCGGCGCGGTCAGGCGCCGCGCTCGGCCTCGTACGCGGCGATCAGTTCGGTGCACCGCTCGACGTCGGCGGCCATCGCCACCAGCAGGTCGTCGACGGAGTCGAACTTCAGCATCCCGCGCACGTAGGCGAGGAAGTCCACCGCCGCGTGCATGCCGTACAGGTCCAGGCCGATCCGGCCGATGGCGTACGCCTCCACGGTCCGCTCGACACCGTCGAACTGAGGGTTGGTGCCGACCGAGATCGCGGCGGGCATGCACTCGCCGCCGACGTCGAGCCAGCCCGCGTAGACGCCGTCGGCGGGGATCGCGCTGTGCGGGACCGTCTCGACGTTGGCGGTGGGGAAGCCGAGGTCCCGGCCGCGCTGCGCGCCGCGCACCACGACGCCCTCGACCCGGTGCGGCCGGCCCAGGATCTCGGCGGCACCCCGGACGTCGCCCTCGGCGATCAGCCGGCGGGTCAGCGTCGAGGAGAAGGGCAGTCCGCCGCCCGCCTCTCCGCTGACGAACAGGTCGATGACCTCGACCGTGTAGTCGTAGGTGGCGCCGAGTTCGGCGAGGAGTTGGACGTTGCCGGCCGCCTTGTGACCGAACCGGAAGTTCGGGCCCTCGATGACGGTCCGCGCGTGCAGCCGGTCGACCAGCACCTTCACGATGAAGTCGTCCGGCGCCAGCTTCGAGAACTCCAGGGTGAACGGCAGGATGAGCAGCGCGTCGACGCCCAGCTCCGCCATCAGCTCCGCGCGGCGCAGGTGCGGCGCGAGCAACGGCGGGTGGCTGCCCGGGCGGACGACCTCGCTGGGGTGCGGGTCGAAAGTCACCACGACGGACGGCACACCCAGTTCGCGGGCGCGTTCCACGGCCCGGCCGATGATCAGCTGGTGTCCTCGGTGCACCCCGTCGTAGGACCCGATGGTGACGACGCTGCGTCCCCAGTCCTCGGGGATGTCCTCCAAGCCGCGCCAGCACTGCACCGTGACCGCTCCTCGCCCGAACCTGCATGTGTATGGGGTTACGCAGGTCTAAGACTGCCATGCTCGTGCCCGGCCGACTGCATCGGCACCTTCATCGTGCGCCGGGACTCCGTCAGGCTTTCCAGGGCCGCCCGGGCGCCGGGTCCCACGACCGCCGCCCACTCCTCGGGAGCGGCGGCCAGCCACCGGCAGACCATCGGGGCGAATCCTGGCACCTCGGACGCGAGTTCGACCAGCTCCCGGTCGAAGCGGCCGGCCCCCTCCGCCGACCGGGCGAGGAGCGTCCCGGTCCGGTGCACCAGCGCGCGGGTACGGGCCTCCGGGCGCCGCGCGGAGCCCGTGGCGGCGGTCCGGAGCAGGGCGTGCAGCACGTCCGGATCGCGTCCGGCGGTCTGCTCGTACTCCATCAGCGTCTCCAGCAGCTCGGCCCGGGCGGGCCGGGACGCCGGGCTCCCTCCCGAGGCGAGTGTCCGGACCAGCGCGGCGCGGACCGGAGCGGGCGCGGGCGGGTCCCGGAGCAGCGAGGCGACCAGCGGGAGCAGCAGCGCGCGGGCCGCGGCGCCCTGTTCCAGCCGCTGGTCCACCAGGGCGGCGACCCGTGCGCCGGCCGAGCCCCCGCCGTCCCCGGAGTGCTGGACGTAGGTGCGGACGAGTCCGGCGGTGTGCAGCGAGAGCGCCGGGAGATCCAGGGCGGCCAGCTCGGCGAGCGCCCTGCCCGCCTCCTCCCCCGGCCGGGACAGCCGGTCGCGGAGGGCGGTCAGCACGGGCTGGGGGGAGGACGGCAGCGCCTCGGCCACCAGGGCGGTCGGCAGGCCCGGTGCGCCCTCGGCGTAGGCCCGCAGGGCCTGGGGCAGCCACCGGTCCCGCGTCTGCGGGTCGCGGACGAGCAGGGCGAGCGCCGGGCCGTGCAGCGGGGCGTCCTCCGTCCGCCCCAGCAGGGCGAGGGCGGCGGCCCGCAGCAGCGCCCGGTCCTCGGCTGCGTCGGCCCGGCCGAGGACGACGCCCGCGTACCGCGCGGCGGCGGCGCGGCGCTCGGGCCGCTCGTCGTCGCGGGCCCAGCGTGCGACCGCGCGGCTCAGGGTGGCGGGCTCGTCCTCGGCGAGGGCGAGGAGGAGTTCCGCGGCGCAGGGGTGCGGGGTGTCCACCAGCGCCTCGGTGAGGTCGTCCGGGGCGAGTGCGCGGCGCGCGTACAGCAGGGTCTGCGCGGCGGTGGCGACCGTGGGCCGCCGGTCGTCCGGCGGGCCGTCCGCGCGTTCGTCGGACCCGTCGGCGCGGAGCGGGCGATCGTCGGTGAACCAGTCGCACAGCAGCCGCCGCACCACTGCCGGCTCGGCCGTCAGCAGGCGGTCCGCCGAGTCGAGAAAACTCTCCTGTCCGTCGCGTCCCGGAGCCCCGTCGGCGGGCATCAGCATCCGCAGCAGATCGGTGCGGTCCTCCACGGGCAGCCTCAGCCGCAGCCAGAACCAGGGGTCGAACGCGGCGTACGCCCCGCCCCGTACGGACCCGTCCGAGGCGGCGGCCCGGGTGATCCGCCCGGCGAGCACGCGCAGCACCCCGGCGTACGCGCGGGCGTCGGCGACCTTGAGCAGGGTCTCGCGCAGCAGGCGGGCGGCCCACCACGCGGCGTCCTCGTGGCCGGGACGCGACGGGCCGCCCTCCCGTGCACGGGCGCCGAGGTGGTCCAGCGCCTCGATCAGGTCGGCCATCCGGTGCGCGAGCGCGGCGTCGCCGTGGCGCCGTCCGGCCAGCAGCAGCGCCTGGACGACCGGCCCGATGCGGTGGCGGGGCACGGGCAGGTGCTGCGAGGGCTCCGGGCTCCCGGCCGCACCGTCGTCGGCGTGCCAGCGGTGCACCAGGAAGCCGAGGGCCGCGTCCAGGTCGAGGTGGGCTCCTTGCACCCAGTCGCCGACCTCCTCGTGTGCGAAGCGGTAACCCCCGCCGGCCGGCACGAGGACGCCCTCGGCCAGGACGGCCGAGGCCCAGCCGGTACGCCGGGGGAAGAGCTCCTCGAAGGCGGCCGGGTCCAGCTCCCCCTCGCCGGGCCCCAGACACCGGCGGGCCGCCTCGTGCACCTGGCCGGCCACCCGTGCGGCGAGCCTGCGTACGGCGGTGCCGCCCATGGGCGGATCGGCGGGCCCCGCGATCCGCGCGGCCACCCGGGCGCAGGTCAGGTCGAGGTGGGCGGCGAAGACGTCGTCGGTGTCCGGGCTGCCCGGCACGTCGGGCGGCAGCACCGCGCGGACCTCGGAGAGGAGCCGCAGGGTCAGCGGGTGGCGGTCGTGGCCCGCCGCGACGGCTCCGTCCGCGATGCCGTACCGCTCCCTGGCCAGGGCCGCCCGGGCCCGGTCGAGATCGGTCAGCAGCAGACAGGGCGGCAGCCCGGCGGTGGGGCGCGCGGGGTGGTGCAGGACTCCCGGCGGATGGAGTGCCCCGGCCGTCTCCCAGTGCTCGGGACGGCAGGCGACCACCATGCGGACCTCGTGCGCGCGGAGCCAGCCCGCGGTGGCGGAGGTCCATCCGGCGAGCCTGCGGGCGAGGGCGGGCGGCATCTCCTCGGGCCCGTCCAGCAGGACGAGCAAGGGGCGCCCGGCCCGGGCTGCGAGGGCGGCGATCCGCTCGGGGGTGGCTCCGGCCGTCTCCTGAGGGGCCGCCGGGCCCCCCGCCGCGCCCGCGACGTGGGCGGACCGCTCCAGGGTCCGGGCGACGGCGTCGGCCACCGACAGGTCGCCGGCCAGCAGATCGGCGCCGCGCAGCCACAGGGTGGGCGCGCGGACGTCCGTCTCCGCGCGGCGGGCGGCGAGGGAGGCGAGTTCCGTGGTACGCCCGGTGCCGGAGGCGCCGACGAGGCCGAGGACGGTCGCCGTACCGCTGCCGAAGGCGTCGAGCTCCGCGGCGACGTCCTCGCGTGCGACGGGGGGTGGGTACGGGCCCCGCTCGGCGGAGCCGGCCGAGCCCGCGGTGGCGGCGGTGAGCCGGAGGGCGCCCGCCAGGTTGAGATCGGGGCCGTGGCCGGGGACGGTGAGGGCGTTCCGTTCCAGGAGCTCGTCGAGCGGGCCTCCGTCGCCCGGGTGCAGCAGCACGGCGAGCCCCGCCGCCTCGTGCCCGGCACACAGCGCCGGGCAGAGCACGCCGAGGACGGCTCCGGTACGCGGGTCGGTGACGGGTCCGCCGATCGCGGCGCCGCCGGAGCGCAGCGCGTCGCGGCCGTCCGTGCCGACGGCGAGTTCCAGCGCGGTGGCCACCTGGTGCCCGTGGCCGTCCCGGGTGGTGTAGGTGGCCGGGGTGGTGCCGAGAACACGGGCCTGACGGATGCCGTGCGCGGCGATGTGGACGTACGCCCCCGGCTCCGCGCGTTCGGGCGCCGCGATGGGCAGGGGTTCCAGGCCGAGCGCGGCGGTGTCCGCGGTGTGCAGCAGCGCCAGGCCGAGAGCGGGCAGCGGGAGGATGTCGTCGGGGCTCACCGGCCGGGTGACGCCGTCCGGCCCCGGCCCCCGCAGGAAAAGCGCCCCTCCCGCGAGAATGCCGTCGAGGACCTGGTGGCTGGTCACCACGGTGCCCCGGTCGTCGGCCAGGAATCCGGTGCCCCGGGGCCGGCCGGCCTGGTCGCAGATCCTCACCAGCGTCGTACGGTCCCCGCTACCCATGGTTCAGAAGGTAGGCGGGCGGAGGCGGGCCGATAGGCCAGAACGGGTGAATGCGCCCCTTCACGCCCCTGTTTCACTCCGAGCGCCCGTCCATTGGGGTGAGTTCGGGGGCCCCCATGGACAGAGTGCTCGGCGGAGGGGGTTCGTGGAGATCCGGGGGGCCTGCTCCACGACAGCGGCCTGTCTCCCGTCCGG
>NZ_JBHWZJ010000076.1:0-24489 GCF_042728415.1 Streptomyces sp. NPDC060198
CCCCGTGGGGAGCGGCCGGGCCCGTGGCGTTGCGAACGTCTGCCGCGGTCAGTGGGCCGCGAGGACGAACACCGCGAGTTCCGCGGCGAGCTCCTCGTGGACCCGCGCCTTGAGCAAGGTGCCCTCCGCGGTGTGCTCCTCGGAGATCACCTCGCCGTCGGCGTGCACCCGCGAGACCAAGGCGCCCTGGATGTACGGGACCAGGGCTTCGATCTCCACGGACGGCCGGGGCAGTTCGGCGTCGACCAGCGCGAGCAGCTCGTCGATCCCGGCGCCGGTACGTGCCGAGACCGCGATGGCGTGCGGTTCCGCGCGCAGCAGCCTCGCCAGGACCAGCGGGTCCGCCGCGTCCGCCTTGTTGATGACGACGATCTCGGGAACCTTGGTGGCGCCGACCTCCCGGATCACTTCGCGCACGGCGGCGAGCTGCTCCTCCGGGACGGGGTGCGAGCCGTCCACCACGTGCAGGATGAGGTCGGAGTCGCCGACCTCCTCCATGGTGGACCGGAACGCCTCGACCAGGTGGTGCGGCAGGTGCCGTACGAACCCGACGGTGTCGGCCAGGGTGTAGAGCCGTCCGCTGGGCGTCTCGGCCCGGCGGACGGTCGGGTCCAGGGTGGCGAACAGGGAGTTCTCCACCAGGACACCGGCCCCGGTCAGGCGGTTGAGCAGGGACGACTTGCCGGCGTTGGTGTAACCGGCGATGGCGACCGAGGGCACCTTGTTGCGCTTGCGCTCCTGCCGCTTGATCTCGCGGCCGGTCTTCATCTCCGCGATCTCCCGGCGCATCTTCGCCATCTTCTCGCGGATGCGGCGCCGGTCGGTCTCGATCTTGGTCTCACCGGGACCACGCGTGGCCATGCCGCCACCGCCGCTGGAGCCACCGCCGCCCATCTGGCGGGAGAGCGACTGGCCCCAGCCTCGCAGGCGCGGCAGCATGTACTGCATCTGCGCCAGGGAGACCTGCGCCTTGCCCTCCCGGGACTTGGCGTGCTGGGCGAAGATGTCGAGGATCAGTGCGGTCCGGTCGACCACCTTGACCTTGACGACGTCTTCGAGGTGGATGAGCTGGCCGGGGCTGAGCTCACCGTCGCAGACGACGGTGTCGGCGCCGGATTCGAGCACGATGTCGCGCAGCTCCAGCGCCTTGCCGGAGCCGATGTAGGTGGCCGGGTCCGGCTTGTCGCGCCGCTGGTAGACCGCGTCCAGCACCTGGGCGCCCGCCGTCTCGGCGAGGGCGGCGAGCTCCGCGAGGGAGATCTCCGCGTCGTGCACGGTCCCGGACGTCCACACGCCGACGAGCACCACACGCTCCAGGCGGAGCTGCCGGTACTCGACCTCTGTGACGTCCTCGAGCTCGGTGGAGAGGCCGGCCACACGTCGCAGCGCGGCACGCTCGGAGCGGTCGAGCTGTTCGCCGTCGCGCGCTCCGTCGATCTCGTGGCTCCAGGCGACGTCCTCTTCCATCAGGGCGTCGGCCCGAAGGCTCTCGGTGGCACGTGCGGAGGCGGACTCCGTGGCGCTCTGCGCGTCCTGCGCGTCCTGGGGAAGGGAGGAAGAGGAGGTCATTGGATCCTTACGTCGAAGATTTCTCGTGGTGACTGTCACAACGCGTCACGTCTCCGGATGATTCCCTGGGGATTCACCGGCCCGGCCGCTTTGCCGACCCCTTGATACTGGCATGCGCCCGCCGGGCCCGTCATGCGGGTTTCCCCGCGGCGCCCGGGACCGGGCGCGAGGGCGGGGCGGCCGGCCCCGCCGTCTTCGGGGCGGTGGCGTGCCACTCCGGGTGGCCGGGCATGGCAGGGGTCGTCTCCCCGTACAGCCAGCCGTCGAGGAACGCCGAAAGATCGCGTCCCGCCTCGCGCGAGGCGAGCTCGACGAAATCGGCCGTGGTGGCGGACTCGTCCGCGTGTTTGCGCACCCAGGCGCGCTCCAGTCGGCCGAAAGCGTCCTCGCCGATCTCCTGGCGCAGCGCGTAGAGGACCAGGGCGCTGCCGTCGTAGACCACCGGCCGGAACAGGTCGAGCTTGTTCCCGGGGGCCGGCAGGGCGGGCCGGGCGGGGGGTCCTCCTGCCGCCCGCCAGCCGTCGGAGCTGGTGTACGCGTCCCGCATGCGCCGTTCCAGCGTGGGGCCGCCCCGCTCCTCGGCATAGCGGGCCTCGTACCAGCTCGCGTGCCCCTCGTTGAGCCAGAGGTCGGACCAGGACGCCGGGGAGACGCTGTCGCCGAACCACTGGTGCGCCAGCTCGTGGACCATCACCGACTCGACGTACCAGTCGGGGTGCGTGTCCCCGGTGAAGAGCCGGCGTTCGAAGAGCGACAGGGTCTGGGTCTCCAGCTCGAAACCGGTGACGGTGTCGGCGACCAGCAGCCCGTACGTCTCGAAGGGGTAGCGGCCGACCTGCCGTTCCATCCACTCGATCTGGCCCGGCGTCCTGCTCAGCCAGGGTTCCAGGGCCGCCTCGTCCGCCGCCGGGACGACGTCGCGCAGCGGCAGGCCGCCGGGGCCGTCCCGGTGCGGGACGGCGGAGGTGCCGAGGGAGACCTGGGCGAGCTCGGTGGCCATCGGGTGCGCGGTGCGGAAGGTCCGGGTCACCGTGGTGCCCCGGTGGATCACCCCGGCCGGCAGTCCGTTGGCGACGGCGGTGAGCCGCTCGGGGGTGGTGATCCGGAAGGTGAAGTACGCCTTGTCCACCGGGTGGTCGTTGCAGGGGAAGACCCGGTGCGCGGCGTCGGCCTGGGCCGCCAGGGCGAGGCCGTCGGCGGTGCGCACCCAGCCGCCGCTGTCCTTGCCCTGGTCGGGGTCGCTGGTGTGCCGGACGGTGATGCGCAGCGGTACCCCCGCGGGCAGCCGCGCGGCCGGTGTGACGATCAGATCCTCGTCCTCGCCGGTGAACCGGGCGGTCAGTCCGTTGACGGCGACCGAGCGGACCTCGCCCCGGGCGAAGTCCAGGTTGATCCGGTCCAGGGGCTCGGTGGTCCGTGCCCTGATGACGGTGACGGCTTCCAGCGGGTCGGTGTTGCGGCCGTCGTAGTCGAGGGAGATGTCGTACGAGAGGACGTCGTACCCGGGGTTGCCGAGCGTCGGGAAGAGCCGGTCCCCGATTCCGAGCGGGCCGCTTCCGGGAGGGGCGGGCGGTGCGGCGGCGATCAGGCCGGCCGACGCGGCGGCCAGCAGGACGGTGCGCAGGCGGCGGGAGGTGAGCGGCATGGATCACCGCTATCAGCGGTGTTCGCCCCGGCGGGGGACGACGCGCTGCCGGGCACCCGAACGAGGTGGCCGCGCGGGCCGCCCGGCGGCGGGGCCCGCCCGGCACCGGCTCTCGGAGCCTGTCAGGCGCGACTGACGTCGTAGACCCCGGCGACGTCCCGCATGGCCCGCACGAGGGCGGGCAGGCCGTCCGCGTCGGTGAGCTGCAACGTGTAGGTGTGGCGCACTCGTTGCTCGCTGGGCGGCTCGACGGTGGCGGAGACGATGGCGGCGTCGGCGGTCGCGATCGCCTCGGTGAGGTCGGCGAGGAGCCGGGGGCGGCCGAAGGATTCCGCGACGAGAGTGACCAGGCGCTCGGAGGCGTCGGCGCCCGGGTGTGCGGCGTCGCCGGTGTCCGGGGCCGTCCCGGGCGGCCAGGAGTGCGACGGGGGCCAGTCGAGCCCGCCGGTGTCCCGGTCGCCACCGGGCTCCGCCCCGGCCGGTCCTTCCGCGCCGGGGGCGTACCTCGCGTCCTCGGCGTCCCGCGAGGCCGCGTCCTCCGGGTGGGCGTCGAACCACCCGGCGATCGCGATGCGCGCGGCGGGGGTACGGGCGTGGTCGAGCCACTCCCGGGAGGGGCCGGAGGCGGTGTCGCGGGCGAGCAGCAGTTGCACGGTGTCGCCGTCCCCCAGGGGGGTGGCCAGGGTGGCGAGGCGGCCGTTGACCCGCGCGCCGATGCAGCGGTGCGCTCCGTCGCCGTACTGCGCGTAGGCGGCGTCCACGCAGCTGGCGCCCGCGGGGAGGACGAGGGTGCGGCCGTCGGTGCGGAAGACGGTGATCTCGCGGTCCTCCGCGAGATCGGCGCGCAGCGTGCTCCAGAAGGTGTCCGGGTCCGGCGCGGACTCCTGCCAGTCCAGCAGCCGGGAGAGCCATCCGGGCCGGGTGGGGTCGGCGCGTTCGCCGTCGGACGGTTCCTCCCCGGCGGGGGCGGTGGCGTCCGGGGCGTAGGGATTGCCGAGGGCGACCACGCCCGCCTCGGCCACCTTGTGCATCCGGTGCGTGCGGATGAGGACTTCGGCGACCGCACCGCCCGGGCCGACGACCGCGGTGTGCAGTGACTGGTAGAGGTTGAACTTGGGGGCGGCGACGAAGTCCTTGAACTCGGAGATCACCGGGGTGAAACAGGTGTGGAGTTCACCGAGGACCGCGTAACAGTCCGCGTCCTCGCCGACCAGCACGAGGAGCCGGCCGAAGTCGGTGCCGCGCAGTTCTCCGCGTTTCATCCGGACCCGGTGCACGGAGACGAAGTGCCTCGGCCTGATGAGGACTTCGGCGGTGATACCGGCCTCGTGCAGGACACCGCGGACGTTCTGCGCGATGGTGTCGAGGGGGCTGTGCCCGCTCTCCGACTCGGCGATCAGCGTCTGGGTGTGCGCGTGCTCCTCGGGGCGGAGGATGGCGAAGACGAGGTCTTCCAGCTCGGTCTTCAGCGCCTGCACACCGAGGCGTTCGGCGAGCGGGATCAGCACGTCCCGGGTGACCTTGGCGATCCTCGCCTGCTTCTCCGGCCGCATCACCCCGAGGGTGCGCATGTTGTGGAGGCGGTCGGCGAGTTTGATCGACATGACCCGGACGTCGTTACCGGTGGCGACGAGCATCTTGCGGAAGGTCTCGGGTTCGGCGGCGTCGCCGTAGTCGACCTTCTCCAGCTTCGTGACGCCGTCGACGAGATAGCTGACTTCCTCGCCGAACTCCTCGGACACCTGATCCAGCGTCACCTCGGTGTCCTCGACGGTGTCGTGAAGCAGAGAGGCCGTCAGGGTCGTCGTCTCCGCGCCGAGTTCGGCGAGAATCAGGGTCACGGCGAGCGGGTGGGTGATGAAGGGCTCACCGCTCTTGCGCATCTGGCCGCGGTGGGAGGACTCGGCGAGGACGTAGGCCCGGCTCAGCACGGAGAGGTCGGCGTCCGGGTGATGCGCGCGGTGCGCCTCCGCCACATGGCCGATGGCGTCCGGCAGTCTTCCCCGGGAGACCGGGCCGAGGAGCGCCACCCGGCCGAGTCTGCGCAGATCGATCCGAGGACGGGAGCGTTTGCGGACGGGGACACCTGGATTGGCGGCCTCTGCACTCATGGGCACCTCCGGCGACGTCGACCGGCGGTGAGAGGCAGACCTTGGTGTCCCCGGGCCGGTGCTTGATGCTACCGACCCCACCACGTACGGCAGTCCGCCTCTCGCTCAGCGTGAAGCGGATCACCCGTTCGAGCGAAACGTGGTCGGGTTATCGTCCGAGCGCCGATTCGAGCCAGTCCCCGTCGAGGACGCCCTCGGCGACGATGACGGCCGGGCCGGTCATCTCGACGGCGCCGTGCGGGTGTTCCGTGATCACCAGGGAGCCCCCGGGCAGGTCGACGGTGTACGTGACGGGCGTGCCGGTCACCGCGGGGTCGATGCCGTCCCGGCGGGCCGAGGCGACCGCGACGGCACAGGCGCCGGTACCGCAGGAGCGGGTTTCGCCGGAACCGCGCTCGTGCACCCGCATCGCGACGTGGCGGGTGCCCCGGCGGACGACGAACTCGATGTTGACGCCCTCGGGGTACACCTCCGCGGGGCTGTACGCGGGCTCGGTGAGGAGATTCCCGGCGTGCGCCAGGTCGTCCACGAAGGCGACGGCGTGCGGGTTGCCCATGTTGACGTTGCGCGCTTCCCAGCTCCGGCCGTCGACGGTGACGGTCACGCCCCGGTCGGGCAGCTCGGCCCGCCCCATGGAGACGGTGATGTCGCCGTTCTTGGCGAGGTGCACCCGCTTGACGCCGCCGCGGGTGGCGATCGAGAGGTCCCCCTCCTCGACGAGTCCGGCGCGCCGCAGGTGGCGGGCGAAGACGCGCACGCCGTTCCCGCACATCTCGGCGACCGAGCCGTCGCCGTTGCGGTAGTCCATGAACCATTCGGCCTCGTCCGCCATGGCACGGGCCTCCGGATGTGCCGCGGCGCGCACGACGTGCAGCAGCCCGTCACCGCCGATGCCGGCCCTGCGGTCGCAGAGCCGCGCGACGGCCGCCGGGGGCAGGTCGAGGGCGTTGTCCGGGTCCGGAATGATCACGAAGTCGTTCTCGGTGCCGTGACCCTTGAAGAAGGTGATCTGCTCGGTGCTCACAGGGCAACTGTACGGGCGTCGGAGTGCGCGCGGTCAGCGCAGGCGGGCCACGCGCCAGACGGCCAGGCCCACGAGGGCGAGGGCGCACACGCCGTAGAGCGCGATCACCCGCCAGTCCGGGCGAGTGCCGGAGCCCCGGGCGGGCAGGCCTGGCCAGGTGTGTCCGACGCGGCGGGCGGCCATCATGCCCCAGCCGGCGGCGCAGCCGCTGATCAGCAGGCCGAGCATGGCGACGACGGCACCGCCGTCGCCGAACTCGAAGGCGAGCGGGAAGGCGAACATCAGCGAGCCGGTCGCGGCGAGCACCACGATCGGGGCGAGCTGCCAGATCCGCAGCCTGCGGGCGGGGCGGAGCTCGACCTCGACCTCGGGCGCCACGACGCTCTCGTCGGGCAGGTCGGAGTTCAGCCGGTCGGCGGCGAGCCGCCTCTCCACCGCCTCCTGCTCCGTGTCACGAGGGCCGGCTTCCATCGCCACGCGCCCTCCCCACTCGGAACTTCCTGAATCGATCGATGCTCGATGATGGCACGCCCGCGCGGGCGGAAAGGACGCCCGGGGCGTCCCGATGCCATCACGTGATCAGGCTGTTATAGCCCCTCATTCAGGGTTTATGCAGGTCAGACGCCTGTCACCGGTCGGCGGATCGGTGGGGGGTGAGCAATAGCCCCAGGTCAGCGCCCAATTGAGCCGAGACGGATCTTTCTCCGGGCGGTCCGCGGAGTCCGGCCCCCGACCAGGTCTCCCGTATCGCCCGCACGCTCCTGCCGGCAGCACGAAAGCCGCGCCCCGGGCACAGATCCTCCCGCGGGTGAAAGAGGCCGGCGGTACTCCGGTGCCGGCTACCACCCCGCGCACCCACAAGTCCCCCTCCGGCGTCAGCTTTTGTCACCTGTGGGGACGCGTCGGACGGTACGTGGCACGGCAGCGGCCAGGTCGCCCAGGACGGCCCTCGCCAGCAGACCGACCGGCGGCATGCCGAGCGACAGGAGCGCGTCGTGGAAGCGGCGGTGCGTGTAGTCGCCGGCCCAGTGGGCGCGGGCCTGTTCGCGGACCCGCAGGATCTCCGTCTTGCCCAGGGTGTAACGGCCGTAGGTGGGCTCGACGGCGCCGCGCAGGGCCTCGGCGCGGGCCGAGCGGCCGCGCAGGAACGCGTCCGCCTCGAAGCGCGCCGCGGCCTCGTCGACCGTCATGGCGCCCGTGTGCAGGCCGATGGAGCAGGTCAGGCGCGTCACGCGGAGCAGCGCCTCCAGGGCCATGCCGATGACGTAGCGGGGGTCGTGGGCGCGGAAGCCCTCCTCGGCGTACAACTCCTCGGCGTAGTGGGCCCAGCCCTCGACGAACGCCGGGGACTCCAGGGACCTGCGCACGTCGCTGGTCAGGGCACGCAGGGCACGGCCGTGGGCGTAGTGGCCCGGGGTGACCTCGTGGACGGTGATGGCGGGCAGGGAGGTACGGCTGAAGACCGAGAGCCACTCCTCGGCCTCGTGCGGCGGCCACGCCGGGTCCGGGGGCACCACGTAGTACCAGCTGGGCGCGTCCTGCTCGTAGGGTGCGGACCACGACATCATGGCCTGCGCGTAGGCGCGGGACGCGGGGGCCGGGCCCACCCGGCACTCGCCGCCCGGGTCGGCGATCAGGTCGCGGGTCACCGCGAAGGACGTCACCTCGGACAGCAGGGCCCGCGCCTGGGCGAACACGCCCTCGGCGGTGGTGGGGTGGTCCTTCATCAGGTCCGGGACGACCCGGCGTACCTGTGCGCCCGGGGCGAGGCGTTCCACCGCCTGCTCCAACAGGTCCCACAGCCGGGCCCGTTCGCGGTCCGCGGCGTCCGTCAGCGCGGCGGTGCCGTACGTCATCCCCTCCCCCGCGCCCAGCAGGCGCAGGAACGCCGCCTCGCCCAGGGCCGCCGACGGGTCGCCGGTGTCCGCCGCCCGTTCGACGTGCGCGACCAGGCGTCGCGCGGCGGCCAGGGCCGGCTCGTCGCCGGTGGCGTCCCGGGCGAGGCCGCGCAAGGAGGGGAGGGCCGCGCGTGCGACGGGGGCCGGCACCCGGTCCAGGGCCGTCACGGCGTTGTCCACGGCGTCCGGCCAGGCCGCCAGGTGCGCCAGGCGGGCGCGGCGGCGGTCCTCGGGGGGCGCGTACGCGCGGTCGTAGCAGGCCAGGTCCATGGCGGCCAGGTGCAGCAGAGGATCGCGGCGGTGCAGTTCCGCTTCGGCGAAGCGGGCGCGCACTCCGTCCTCGTGGACCTCCAGCACCTCGGCGTCGAACGCGTCGGCGGGCGCGGGGCCCTCCCCCAGGCGGGAGAGGGCCGCCGCGACGCCGGCCGGTGACAGGTCCTGGAGCGTGCCGTCGTAGGCGTGCAGTCCCGCGTACTCGCGGGCGTGGGCGAGGTCGAGTTCGACGGCGGCGCGGACCCTGGGGTCACGGAGTCCCGTCATCGGGGAGTCCTCCCGGCCGGGTCACCACGCGCAGCGTCGTACGCACGTCGTCCAGGGCGACGTCCAGCGTGCCCGGGTCCGGCGCCGAGAGCAGGACGTGGCCGACGCGTTCGACGGAGGAGCGGGCCGGGGCGACCGTATCGCCCGGGGCGGCCGTCACCTCGGCCGTCACGACGTGCGGGTGGGCCAGGACCTCGTCGAGGCCGCGGATCGCGGTGACCGTGCCGGGGCGGGCCGACGGGAGGTAGCCGGCGGTGCGCCGCAGGGGTGCGGCGGGCGGTGCGGGCAGGTCGGCGTCGAGGGCCAGGCGTACGACCATCTCGTACCAGTCGATGCCGTAGGCGTCGCCGAGCAGGTCCATCAGGTGGTCGCCCGGGGTGCGCACCGCGACCTCCATGACCGCCGGGCCCCCGGCGGTGAGGCGGAACTCCAGGTGGACGATGCCGGTGTCCATGCCGAGGGCGTCGAGGACGGCTCCACCCAGGTCGGCGACCGTCGCCCGGGTGGCGGGGTCGACCTCGGCGGCGACCCGGTGGGCGACCTCGACGAAGTACGGCGGGCCGGTGGTCTCCTTGGCGGTCAGGTTGGCGAACCAGACCTTTCCGTGGCGGACGAGCGCCTCCCAGCTGTACTCGGGGCCCGTCGCGGCGCGCTCCACGAGGAGGCGGCCCTCGGCGTCCCTGCGGGCCACCGCGTCCTCGAACGCACGGCGGTCACCGACGAGTTCGACGCCCGCGCTGCCTGCCGAGGACAGTGGCTTGACGACCACCGGGAAGCGTCTCGCGGCCCAGTCGCGGCCCTCGCCGAGCCGTTCGGCGACCAGGAAATCGGGCTGGCCGATGCCCGCGGCGGCGAAGCGGCCCCGCTGGAGGGCCTTGTTGCGGGAGAGCACGGAGGCCCGCAACGACGGTCCGGGCAGGCCGAGTTCGTTCTGCACGAGCGCCGCCGCCAGGACGTGGGGCTCGCTGAAGGCGACGACCCCGTCGGGGCGCGTGTGGCGTACCGCCTCGCAGGCGGCCTCGTACCAGAGCTCGTCCGAGCCGCCCCGGCAGACCGTGACCTCGTCGGCAAGTCCGGCGAGCGCCTCGGCCCGGGGTGCGGTCTCGACCGCGTGGACCCGTACGCCGAGCCGCCGGGCGGCCGTGATGTAGGGCCGTCCGGTCACTCCCACTCCGACCAGCAGCAGTCTCTGCCCGTGCATGGATCACCTCTCCTGGGTTGATTCGTGTGGCTCGCGCGCGTGCTCGCGCGGCTCGTCGGGCGGCAGCCGTCGCTGGGCGGCCGCCGCGACGACGACCACCGCCGACCCGGCCGCCGCGAAGCCCGCGGCCAGGGCCGCCCAGCCGCCCAGCCCCTTCCCGGCGACCGCCCAGGTGATCAGCGCCGGGCCGACGGCCGAGGCGGCGCTGGTGCCGAGTTCGTAGACGGACAGGTGGTAGGCGCGCG
This sequence comes from Streptomyces sp. NPDC060198, assembly GCF_042728415.1. NCBI lineage: Bacteria > Bacillati > Actinomycetota > Actinomycetes > Kitasatosporales > Streptomycetaceae > Streptomyces > Streptomyces sp. NPDC060198. Next base: position 10,234 of record NZ_JBHWZJ010000076.1, read on the forward strand.
ACTGCGGCGGGGAGAGCGCGTACGACAGGCGCCAGGCGCCGACCGACTGCCAGATCTCGCCGAGGGTGAGCGTCACCGTGGCGAGGGCGATCAGCGCGGTCGCCGCGACCGGTCCGACCTCGGCGGTCAGGGCGGTCAGCAGGCAGCACGCCGCCAGGCACCAGCCCGACCAGCGCTGACGCCGGGCGGCGTTGCGCAGGTCGTCGGCGCCGCCGCTGAGGCGGACCTGGAGCAGGATGACCAGGGCGGTGTTGAGGACGACCAGGCCGCCCAGCACCCAGGTGGGCGCCTGGGTGCGGGTCGCGACCCACAGCGGGAGCGCGGCGGCGAGCAGCACCGAGTGCAGGAACAGCACCCCGTTGAGGAACGCCAGGGCCAGGAACCGCGGGTCGCGTACCCGGGCCGGGGGCGCACCGCCCTTCCCGGCGCCCGGGGAGCGGACGTTGGCGGTCGCGGGCAGGCGGGACAGTACGGTGGCGGCGGCGAAGAAGGTCAGGGCGTCGACGAGCACGAGCACGGAGAACGCGGTGACGCTGTTCATCGCCAGGACCAGGGAGGCGAGGACGGCGCCCGCGCTGAAGCCCACGTTGCGCACGGAGGCGATCACGGCCATGGTGCGGACCCGGTCGGCGTCGCTCTCGACGGCGCCGACGATGCCCTGGACGATCGGTCCGCCGCCCCACTCGGCGATGCCGATGAGGAAGGCGACGACGTAGAAGACCTCGGGTTCGTGGGCGAAGGGGTAGACGCAGAAGCAGGCGCCGCGCCACAGGTAGAGGGCGACGATGGCGTTCCTGCCGCCGACGCGGTCGGCGAGCTTGCCGGTGGGGACCATGCCGAGGAACCCGGCCAGGCCGGTCAGGGACAGGCCGATGCCGACCTGGACGGCGGACAGGCCGAGGGCGCGGGTGAAGAACAGGGCCGAGCCCGCGAGGAAGAGTCCGGTGCCGAGGGAGTCGACGAACGACGCCGCGACGAGTCGGCGGGCGCTGCCGCCGGCGGGCAGCCACGACCGCACTGCGGCCTTGGGATCCATGGGTGTGCTCCGATCAGCGGTCACGTGCGGCGCCGATGCCGACGAAGCACATGAGGGCCGCGGTGGTCCCCCGGTTGTGCCAGGTGTGGCGGGTGCCGTGCTGGACGACGCAGGTGCCCGGGGTGATCAGGGCCTCTTCGCCGTCGTCGAGTTCGAGGTGGAGTTCGCCCTCCAGGCAGATGCCGTAGTCGAGCGTGTCGGTGGCGTGCATGCCGGTGCCGCCGGGTTCGAAGACCTCCCACAGGCCCGGCAGCCGCTCCTGGACCTCGGCGGCGAGCGCGTCCGGGTCGCCGGTCGGGGCGGGCACGGTCGCGTCCGGCTCGTAGCGGGCGAACAGCAGCCGGGTGCCGCCGACGCCCGCGAAGAAGGGCAGGGTCACGGCCTCGGGCAGGCCGTCGCCGACCCGGGCGCCACCGTCCGGGGTGCCCCAGGCGAGGTGGAAGCGGGAACCGGGCCAGGCTGCGACGGTGGTGGCGGGGACGGGCGCGTCGGCGGCGACCACGGAGGTGCCGTCGGCGGTGCGCGCGGCCACGACGAGGCGGGGTTCGACGGTCATCGCGGGTCCTTCGCGGGTTCCACCGTCACCGAGGCGAAGAGGTCGGTGAGGAACCGTTCCAGTACGGGTGTGGGCGCGGGGCCGACGACGCCCGCGAGGGGGATGTCGGAGTCCGCGTAGGTGAGGGCGGCCGTGACGGGTTCGTGCGGGGCGCGCTGCACCCAGCGGTGGACGACGGGGTCGTCGCGGAAGGCCTCCTCGCCGTCGATCAGGCAGTGGGTGGAGCCGAGGGTGTGTCCGGGGACGACGAACCAGCCGTAGCGGGCGTCGGGGCCGGCGGCCGAGGACTCGGGCACACCGGCCGACTCGCCCGTCAGGAGCCGGAGTTGGACGGAGGCCAGGTGGACGCCGGTGGCCAGCTCGAAGCTGTCGGCCACGTCCGCTCCCCCGACGCGCGCGCCGACTTCCAGGAACACCGGGCCCTGCGGGGTCTCGATGGCCTCCAGGTGGAAAGGCCCGTCGGTGATGCCGACCGCGCGCAGGCAGGCGAGTGTGAAGTCGACCGTCGCGGGCGGTGTGTCGATCTGCACGGAACCCAGGGGTGCTCCCTGGGCGTAGCCGAGGCAGGTGCCGAGGTACCGGCTCGCGACGACGGCGAGCGGGCGGCCCGCGGCGACGGCTCCGTCGATGTGCGTGATGGGGCCCTCGACGAACTCCTCGATCTCGAAGTCGTCGACGTCCGCGCACGCCGAGCCGTCGCGCACGGCGGCGAGGGCGGCGTCCGGCGTCGGGTACGTGGTGATGCCCTCGCTGGAGGCGCCCGCGAGGGGCTTGAGGACGCTGCGGCCGGTCCACTCGACGCCCTCGGCGAGGGCCCGGGCGAGCGGGGCGTAGCGCGGTGTGCGCAGGCCCGCGGCGGCGACGGCCGTCTTCATGACGACCTTGTCCCGGGTGGGCAGGACGTCGGCGACGCGCGGGCCGGGGACGTCCAGGGCCTCGCGGACCCGGGCGGCGGGCAGCAGGTCGTACTCGGAGAGGGCGACGACGAGGTCGGGGCGGGGCAGGTCACGGACGGCGGCGATCACCTCGGCCGCGGTGTCGCCGGTGCCGGGGCGTTCGACGCGGCGGGCCGGGACGTCGGCGGGGAGGGTGTGGGCCCGTTCGGGGACGCTGACGTAGGTGACCTGGTGGCGGGTGTGGTCGAGGTTGCGCGCGTACCGTACGAACGAGTCGGGCACCCGGTGCATGACGAGGACGCGCATCTCACGCACCTTCCACGGTCAGCCGGAGCGCCCGCTCGGCCCGGTCGAGGGCGGCGGCGCACTCCTCGGCGGTGTCGGCGACGGCCGAGGCGAGGGCGATGCGGCCGTCGATGAGGCCCTTGCGGGGCGGCGAGACGACGTCGCCCGGCCCGACGAGCGGCTCCAACAGGTCCAGGCAGGAGGGCAGTTCACTGCGGTCGAAGTCCAGCGAGCCGATGGTGGTGTCGTCGGCGGGCGGGTAGAAGAAGCGGATCGCGGCGTGGGCCGCCTTGCCCACCGTGGTGTCGGGGACGGCGCCGCAGGCGGCGTCGGCGGCGGCGAGTCCGGGGTCGATGCCGGTGGCGCGCAGACCGAGGTAGGGGATGAGGTCGCCGCCGAGCCGCCCGTTGACCTCGATCAGCTTCGGGCCCCGGGGGGTGAGCCGGAGCTCGGTGTGGGTCCAGCCGTCGGTGAAGCCGAGGACCTCGTGGATGCCGCTGAGGGCTTCCAGCAGTTCCGGGTCGGTGAGCAGGGGGTCGTCCGCGCTGACGCGGTGGCCGGTCTCCTCGAAGTACGGCGGGAAGCCGACCTCCTTGCGGCCCACGAAGACGGGGGTGACGCGGCCTTGGTGGACGACGGCGTCGACGCTGACCTCGGGGGCGTCGAGGTACTCCTCGACGAGGACCAGTTCGGTGAAGTCGGGGTTGTGGGGGACGTGCACCCCCCGGGTGGCGTCGAACTGGTCGGCCAGCTCGTCCGCGTCGCGGACCAGCACGACGCCCTGGCTGCCCCCGGCGGCGCGCGGCTTGATGACCACGGGCCAGCCGAGCTTGTCGGCGGCGGCGAGCGCCTCGTCGAGGCTGCCGGCCAGCGCGAACTCCGGCTGCGGCAGGCCTGCTCGGGCGAGCGCGGTGCGGGTGGCGTACTTGTCGCGGCAGCGCCGCACGGCGTCCGGCGCCGTGCCGGGCAGGCCGAGCGCCTCGGCGACCAGGGCCGCCTGCACGATGTGTTCCTCGTGCCAGCTCATGACCCCGGCGACCGGCGCCCCGGCCGCGACCTCGCGGGCGGCCCGCAGGACCGGCCCGGCTCCGGTGTCGGGGACGACCGTGTGGCCGGACAGGTACGGCAGTTCCCAGGTGGGGGCGACCGCGTCGATGAGGTGGACGCGGTAGCGGCCCGCGATGGAGGCCAGGAGGTACTCGCGGTACCGCCGCAGGCCGCTGGTGATGACCAGCAGGAGCGGCTTGTCGTCGGGGCGCGTCAGGGTCATGCGGAGATGTCCTCGCAGAGAAGGGGTGAGGTTCGGGTCAGCCCCGCGCGCAGGCGGTGCAGGGCCTCGCGCATCAGCGGCTCGTCGTGGACGAGGGCGACGCGCAGGTGTCCGGCGCCGGGGTTGGTGCCGTCGGGTCCGCCGGCCGCCAGGTAGCGGCCGGGCATGACGGTCAGCGCCTGGTCGCGCCAGAGGGCGCGGGCGGCGGCCTCGTCGTCGCCGACCGGCAGCCAGAGGAAGAACCCGGCGTCGGCCCGCCGGTAGCCGGCGACACCGGCCAGGACGCGGTCGGCGAGGGCCCAGTTGGCGGCCAGTTCGGCGCGGGCGCGCTCCACGTGGGCGTCGTCGTCCCACAGCCGTGCGGCGGCGGCGCACACGGGCAGCGGGGTCGGGACGCCGCACGCCTGGTTGTGGCGGGCGTAGTCGGCGACGGTCCCGGGGTCCCCGGCGGCGAAGCCGCTGCGCAAGCCGGGCGCGCCGGACCGCTTGGACAGGGTGTGCAGGACCAGGAACCGTTCCGGCCGGACCGCGCCGCGCCGTACCAGCGCCAGGTATCCGGCCGGCGGGCGGGCGAGCCACAGGTCGGTGTAGCACTCGTCGACGAGGAGCAGGGCGTCGGCCGTGACGGAGGCGCGGGTGGCCGCGTCCAGGAACTCGGTGGCGAGGAGCTCGCCTCGCGGGTTGCCCGGGTCGCAGACGATGACCGCGGCGATGGCACCGCCCGCCGTCGCGACGGCGTCCTCCAGTGCGGCGGGACCGCCCCGGGGGTCGTAGAACACCGGCCGGGCGCCCACGGCCGCGGTGGCGGCGTGGTAGGTCGGGTAGAACGGGTTGGGCAGGACGACCACCGGCCGGCCCTCTGCGCCCCCTACGCGCTCTGCCGCCCCGCCGCCCGCGCTCCGGACGCGCTCCACCGCCAGGGCCAGTGCCGTGGCCAGGGCCTGCTTGGTGCCCGGGGTGGGCTCGACCGCGAGGGCACGGCCGTCCAGGAGCGGGCCCGCGCCGAAGCGGCGGCGCAGCCACCCGGTGTACGCCGTGCGCAGGGCGGGCGTGCCGCCGAGCGGCGGGTAGCGGGTCCAGCCGTCGGGGTCGGCGAGCAGCGTGCCGTCGACCCCGCCCGTGCCGAGCCGGGACTCGCCCAGGTGGAGCTGGACGGGGACGAGGCCGGCCGGGGCGGGGACGCCGTCGTTCAGTGCGCGCAGCCGGGCGAAGGCACTGGCGAGGGGGCTCATGGGTCAGTCCCGCACCAGGTCGTTCAGGGCCGTCTTGCCGCGGGTGCGCTCGTCGGCGTACTTCATGATGACCGCGGCGTACGTGGCCAGGCCGGGGTGGCGGGGGTCGGTCCGGGTGCCGGGGACGACGACTGCGTCCTCGGGGACCTCGCCGCGCGTCACCTCGCCGGTCGCGCGGTCCACGATCGGGGTGGAGGCGCCGAGGTAGACGCCCATGCCGATGACGGCGCCGCGCCGTACCCGTACCCCTTCGGCTATCTCGCTCCGGGCGCCGACGAAGACGTCGTCCTCGATGACGACGGGGCTGTCGCCGATCGGTTCGAGTACGCCGCCGAGGCCCGCGCCGCCGGAGATGTGGCAGCGCTCCCCCACTTGGGCGCAGGAGCCGACGGTCGCCCAGGTGTCGATCATCGTGCCGGCGCCGACGTAGGCGCCGATGTTGACGAAGGAGGGCATGAGGACGGCGCCCGGGGCGATGTGGGCGCCCCGCCGGACGACCGCGCCCGGCACCACCCGGATGCCCGCCTTCTCGAAGTCCGGCCCCCGCCAGTGCTCGAACTTCAGCGGGATCTTGTCGTAGCTCCTGGGGCGGCCCGGGCCGGCGTCGGCGAGGGTGTTCGTGCCGAGCGGGAAGGAGAGCAGGATCAGCTTCTTCACGAACGGGTCGGCGGCCCAGGTGCCGTCGGCCAGGTTCGCGGCGCGCAGTTCGCCGCGGTCCAGGGCGTCGAGTCCGGCTTCGACGTGCGGGGCGAGCTCGGTGAGCTCGGCCTCGGTCAGCGCGGCGCGGCGCTCCCAGGCGTCCTCGATCAGCGGTCGGGAGTACATGCGGGGCGCTCCTGTCGTGCGTGCGGTGCGGCGGGGAGGACGGACCCGGGGCTGCCGGGGACGGTGCTGACGTAGTCGTCGTAGGTCTCGGCGCGGCGGATCTCGACGACGTCGCCGTCGCGGGTGAGCAGCAGTTCGGCGGGGCGCAGGCGGCCGTTGTAGGTGAAGCCCATCGCGTGGCCGTGCGCGCCGGTGTCGTGCACCAGGAGGACGTCGCCCTCGCGCGGATCGGCCAGTGACCGGTCGGTCGCGAACTTGTCCATGTTCTCGCAGAGCGAGCCGACGACGTCGTACGGCGCCTCGGCGCGGCCCTCGGCGAAGGGCAGGGTGACGTGGTGGTAGGCGCCGTAGAAGCCGGGCCGCATCAGCGCGGACATCGAGGCGTCCACGCCGACGACCTCGCGGCCCTTGCCGCACCGGTTGATGACCGTGGTCACCAGGACGCCGTGCGGTCCGGTGACGTAACGCCCGCACTCCATGAGGATGCGGGGCGCGGAGCGGGGGAAGGCGGCGCGGCGGGCGGCGAGGATGGCCTCGGCGTAGCGGCGGAAGTCGAAGGGCCGGTCCTCGGGGCGGTAGGGGATGCCGAGGCCGCCGCCCACGTTGACGTACTCCAGCTGGATGCCGACGTCCTCGGCGATGCGGGCGCCGAGTTCGACGACGTCGGTGGCGGCGCGTGCGGCGCGGTCGACGTCGAGTTCGTTGGCGCAGGTCATGCCGTGGATGCCGAACCGGCGGGCGCCGCGTGCCTTCGCCTCGCGGTAGGCGTCGGCCAGTCGGCCGACGGGCACGCCGAACTTGGTGGCCTGCGCGTCGCCCATCAGGCGGGAGCCGGCCGACAGCCCGTGCGGGGAGACGCGGAAGGCGACCGTGTCGGGCAGCGGGTCGCAGCGGTCCAGGGCGGTGAGGTCGTCGAAGGTGACCAACGAAGCGGTCTTGCGCGCGAGTTCGAATTCGTGGCGGGCGGTGTTGTTGGAGGTGAACACGGTGTCGCCGGGCCCGGCGCCGAGGCTGCCCGCGAGTTCCAGCTCCACCGGGGAGGCGCAGTCCAGGCCGCTTCCCTCGGCCAGGAGCAGGGCGAGGACGTGCGGGTTGGGCAGGGCCTTGACGGCGAAGTACTGCCGGTAGGGCTCGCCGGCGAAGGCGTCCGTCATGGCGCGGTAGGTGTCGACGATGCCCGCGGCGTCGTAGATGTGGAAGGGCGTTCCGTAGGTGGCCACCAGGTCGCCCAGGAGGGGGTACAGGCGCGCGGCGAAGGCGTCGGGGACGGGCACGGCTTCCTCCTCCGCTACGCGACGCGTGCGATGCAGATGGTGCGGTTGCGCATGCCGCTGACCGGGCGCAGGTAGGGGAAGTAGTAGCTCTCCACCACGCGGTGGCCGCGTGCTTCGAGGCGTTCGGCGAGGTAGTCCTTGGACAGGTACCAGAAGTCGGCGACGCGCTGGTGGGGGGCGAAGTGCGCCTCCCGGTCCTGCGGCGCGTCGTTGGAGAACACCAGGTAGGCGCCGGACTTGGGGCGGAGGGCGGCCAGTTTGTCCAGGACGGGCGTGGTCTCCCGGTCTGCGTCGAAGAGGTGGCCGAGGAAGCCGTCGGCGTAGATGATGTCGGCGCCCGCGACGTCGGAGGGCCTCAGGGTGTAGAAGTCGGCGGCGAAGGCGTCGACGCCCTTCTGACGCGCCAGTTGGACGGCCTCCTCGTTGTAGTCGATCCCTCGCACGGTCCGGCCGAGTCCGGCGACGACGCCCTCGACGGCGGCGTTGCCGCAGCCGAGCGAGAAGACGGACGCTCCCTCGTCGCTCAGGGAGAGCAGCTTGAGGGCCATGTGGGAGCGGTACTCCGGCACGTAGGTGGACGGGGTGACCGAGTCGTTGAACGCGCCGCCCTTCTCCCAGATGGCGTAGATGGTCTCGCCGTCGCCGCCGGCAGAGCGCTGCGCCGTGTAGTAGTCGCGCACCTGGCCCAGATCCTGGTTCGCCTCGGTGATCATCGTGTCTCGCTTTCAGCGGCCGGAGGTCGCGGCGGAGTGGAGGTGTTCCTGCGTGTACTCGAGAGACCGGAAGGGTTCCGGGCGGAGGCGCTCGACGAGTGGGGCGAGTGGGGCGGTCGTGGCCGGGCCGTAGCCGCGGTGCAGGTGGAGGGCCCGGTCGGTGTCGGTGGCCAGGAGCGTGTCGGCCAGGACGCGGGCCAGCGAGCGCAGCCCCGCGAGGACGACCTCGGGCGTTCCCGTCAGGCGCGGGGTGCCGGTCAGGTCGAGGGCGCCGAGCTGGACGAAGTAGGACAGCTGGAGGAACATCCCGTCGCTGTCGGGGAAGTGGCCGAGCCCGCGGTCGGTGTAGCGCAGGCACTCGGCGAGGTAGTAGGCGACGCAGTCGGCCGGGTCGATGCCCAGGCGGGGTGCCCAGACGTCGGCGAGGATGAGGATGCCGAAAACGTCGGCGGCGACCTCCTGGAGGACGACCGAGGCCCAGCGGTCGGCGGCGTTGAGGTCCTTGTACTCGGTGGCGGGCCGGTGCGCGAAGTGGCCGAGCTCGTGGCTGAGGACGCCCAGGGTGGGGATCGCGGCGAAGCGCTCGTGCGCCGGGTCGAACTCCACGCCGACGTCGAGGAAGCGCCGGGCCAGGGGTGCGGAGACCGTGGTGAGCAGGGCGCGGTGGGAGTTGGCGAAGTAGTACGTCTTCTTGAACGGCGAGTACTTCACGCCTTCGTCCTCGGGGAGGAAGTAGGCGATGTGCTTGGGGTGGAGGTTGCCCTCGCCGGCCATGAAGAAGAGTTCCGCGGCGCCGAAGGCCGGCAGGTCGCCCAGTCGCAGGTCGGCGTGGAGGCCGCGCAGGTAGTCGGTCACCTCGTCGCGGCCGGCGAGGGCGTCGTCGACCAACTGCTGGCGCGCCTCGTCGGCGCGGCAGGCGAAAGCTGTGGGAAGGCCCCGGACCTCCTTTCCGTACCAGGTGGAGACCTGGCCGGCGACGAGTGTGATCTGCTCCTGGAGGGAGGCGAGTTCGCGCAGGATGTCGTCGTCGTAGCCGTCCTGGACGGCGTTGGCGCGCAGTTCCGCGGCCCGCCGGTCGGCCTCGCCCGGCAGGTGCTCGGCGACGCCGCGCACCGCCTGGGCGATCGCCGTCGGGTCGTTGAAGCGGCGGCGGGCGGGGATGCCGATCTCCTTGACCCGCTGCCACTCGGCTTCCACGGCGACGCGGAGGTCCGCGAGGGCCGGGCGGAACCCGTCGCCGAGGTCGGGGGTGGCCCCGGAGAGGTCCAGGCAGCCCAGGGCGTAGCCGTCCGAAGGAGGCCAGAAGGCGCTGCGGTGGGTGCGGTACGAACCGGCACTGGCGAGGTTGGACGGGTAGTCGAAGCGGTCCACCGTGGGGTTTTCGGACATGGGGGTTCCCGTTCTGGAATCGACAGCTGGAGGGGGCGGGCCCGCGGGGCGGCCGGCGTACGGCCCCGGGGCGGCGGCCAGGTCGTGTGGTGGGCGGGCGTGCGTGCCGGGCCGGCGGGACTTCACCACACCGCCTACGCGCGGGTCCTGTCCTTGTGGTCGGCCAGGACGAGACAGGCGCCCTTCTCGCCGATCATCATGCTCGCGGCGTTGGTGTTGCCCGAGACCATGGCCGGCATGACGGAGGCGTCGATGACGCGCAGGCCCTCGATGCCGTGCACCCGCAGCCGGGCGTCGACGACCGCCAGCGGGTCGTCGCCCATCCGGCAGGTGCCTACGGGGTGGTAGGAGGTGTCGCCGTACTGCCGTGCGTAGGCGAGCAGTTCGTCGTCGGAGCGGACGCCGCTGCCGGGCAGCAGCTCGAACGCCCGGTACGCGTCCATGCTCGGCTCCTCGACGATGCGGCGGCCGATGCGCATGCCCGCGATCAGGGTGGCGCGGTCGGCCTCCGATTCCAGGAAGCGGGTGCGGATCGACGGCGGGGTCAGCGGCTGCCGGGAGCGGATGTGGACGGAGCCCTTGGACTCGGGGCGCAGCGGGTAGACGCCCAGCGTCATGCCGGGGGCCGTGTCCAGGCGGCGGCTGCGGCCGCCGCCGTAGCTGGCGGGCGCGAAGTGGTACTGGAGGTCGGGGCGGGTCAGGGAGTCGTCGGAGCGGACGAAGCCGTGGCCGAGCGCGATCGGCAGGCTGAGCAGGCCGCGCCGTTCGCGGGCGTACCGGGCGATCTCGCGTACCAGACCGAGGCCGCGGGAGCGCTCGTTGAAGGTGACCGGGCGGCGCACCCGCCAGCGGAGCCGGGCGGCGAAGTGGTCGCGGAAGTTCTCGCCGACGCCGGGCAGGTGGTGCACCACGGGCACGCCGACGTCACCGAGGTGGGCGGCCGAGCCGATGCCGGAGAGTTCGAGCAGTTGCGGGGACTGTACGGATCCGGCGCTGACGATCACCTCGTGGACGGCGTCGGCCCGGTGCTCGCCCTCGCCCCGCCGGTAGCGGACGCCGACGCAGCGCTTGCCCTCGAAGCGCAGGCCGGTGACGTGCGCCTCGGTGACCAGGGTGAGGTTGGGCCTGGTGCGGGCGGCCTTGAGGTAGGTGCCCGCGGCGGAGGAGCGGCGGCCCTCGTCGTGGTTGACCTGGTAGTAGCCGAAGCCCTCCTGGTCGCCGGAGTTGTAGTCCGGGTTCTCGGGGAAGCCGGCCTTGACGGCGGCGGTGAGGAACGCGTCGGTCAACTCGTCGCGGTCGCGCGGCAGTCCGACGGCGATCCGTCCGTCGCGGCCCCGGTTGGCGCCGTCGATGCCGCTGACCCGCTCCAGGCTGCGGAAGTGCGGCAGCACGCCCTCCCAGGACCAGCCCGGGTTGCCCAGGGCCTCCCAGTCGTCGTAGTCGTGACGCTGGCCGCGCACGAAGATCATGCCGTTGATCTGGTTGGAACCCCCGAGCAGGCGGCCCCGGGGGATGCTGACGCTGCGGCCCTCGATGGTCGGGTCGGCGTCGGTCTCGAAGCACCAGTCGTACTTAGGGTTTCCCATCAGCACCGTCTCGGCGGCGGGGACGTCGAGCAGCGGGCTGCGCCGTTCGCTGCCCGACTCCAGGAGCAGCACGCGGATCGCGGGGTCCTCCGTCAGGCGGCCGGCGAGCACGCAGCCCGCCGCGCCCGCGCCGACGACGACGTAGTCGTACCTCACCGTGGCCCGCCCCCTCACGCGGCCGCGGCGGTGGCGCCGCGCCGGCCGGTGATCGTGGTGCGGTGCAGCAGCCGCCGGTGGTTGACCTGGTCGTACACGGTGGCCCGGTGCATGGCGCTGCGGTTGTCCCACAGCACGATGTCGCCGACCTGCCACTGGTGGCGGTAGGTGAAGCGGGGCTGGATCGCGAACTCCTGGAGGAAGGTGATCAGCGGCGCGCTCTCGTCCTCGGACAGGCCCTCGATGCGCCAGGGCACGTTGCCGCCCGCGTAGAGGGCCTTGCGGCCGCTCTCTTCGTGGAGGCGGACCAGCGGGTGCGCGACCTCGGTCCACTCGGCGCGCTCCTGCTCCGTGGGCGCCGGCCGGTCGGGGTAGTTGTACGGGCGTGACTGGACCCGGCTGATGATCACCTTCAGGTCCTCGATGCGCTCCTTGACCGCCCTCGGCAGCGCCTCGTACGCGGCGAACATGTTGCCGTACCAGGTGTCGCCGCCGGCCGGGGGTATCTCGCGGGCGTACAGCATGGAGCCGACCGGAGGCTCGGGCAGGTAGGCGCCGTCGCTGTGCCAGACGCGCCCGCTGTAGGCCGAGCCGATCGGCTTCCCGTCCTTGGTGAGGTTGGACAGGATGAGGATCTCGGGGTACTCGGCGTCGTTGAACTGCGAGCGCGTGTAGGCGAAGACCTCGCCGAAGCGCCGGGTGAAGGCGATGTGCTGCTCCGGCGTCATGTCCTGGCCGCGGACGAGGAGGATCGTCGTGTCGATCCAGGCCTGGTAGATCCGGTCGAAGTCGAGGTCGGACAGCGGCCGGGTGACGTCGATGCCGCGGACCTCGGTGCCGATGCCGTCGGTGATGGGGACCAGTTCGAGCATGAAGGAGTACTCCCTGGGGGGTCGGTCGGTACGTCGGCGGCGCCCGGGCCCGTCGCACGGATCACGGGGCCGGGCGGGTCAGGGCAGGGACACCTGGTACTCGTCCATCCAGCGCCGCATCTCGACGAGCTGGATCAGGATCGCGGCCTGGTTGGAGCCGCCGGGCAGCTCGCCCTGGACGGCGCCCGCGGCGATCTGCTGGATCAGGGCGTTGGTGCGCCCGGTGTCGAACAGCGGCTTCAGCGGCGAGGCGTCGTCGTTGACGATCCAGGTCGCCTCCCGGACGAGGGTCCGGTCGTAGGCGGGGTTCTGCACGTGCGGGTAGGCGCTCTTCCTGCGGTTCACGGTGCTCGCCGGCAGGACGTCCGCCATGGCGGCCTTCAGCAGCCCCTTCACCCCGCCCCGCGATTTGATCTCCCAGGGCACGTTCCACACGTACTGGAGCAGCCGGTGGTCGCAGAACGGCACCCGGACGTCGAGCCCGTGGGCCATGCTCATGCGCTCCTTGCGGTCCAGGATCACCGAGAGCGGACCGGACAGGCCGAGGAAGAAGACCTCCCGGATCCGGGCGTCCTCGGCGCTCTCGCCCGCGAGCCGGGGCACGCGGGCGAGGACGTCCGCGTAGCGGGCGCGCTCGTCCTCCTCCGGGTCCAGTTCGGCGAGCAGGTCGGGGACGAGGTAGCGGGACAGCTTCGGGCCGTCGAAGAGCCAGGGGAAGCGGTCGACGGCGAGCGCCTCGGGCTTGAAGAAGTAGGGGTAGCCACCGAAGACCTCGTCGGCGGCCTCACCCGTGAACGCGACGGGGCATTCGGCGCGGATCTGCTGGAACATCAGGTACATCGAGGCGTCGAACTGGCCCCAGCCGGGCAGGTCCCGGGCGCGCCGGGTGGCGGGGACGACGTCCAGCAGGTCCCGTACCGAGGCGGTGAGCGTGGTGTGCTCGGTGCCGAGGAACGCGGCCGCCTCGGCGGCGTACGGGGCGTCGAGGTCCGGGCGCAGTTCGGTGGCCACGAAGTGCGCCGGGTCGCTCTCGAACTCCACGCAGAAGGTGGCCAGTCGCCGGTCCGGGTCGTCCTTGCGCAGGGCGCTCGCGGCGAGCGCGGCGACGGAGGTGGAGTCGACGCCGCCGGAGAGCATCGCCCCGAGCGGGACACCGGTGGCGAGCTGGCGGCGCACGGTGTCGTCGAGGAGCTCGCGGACCCTGCGGGCGCTCTCCTCGAAGGTGTCGTGGTGCGGCTCGCTCACCAGTTGCCAGTAACGCCGCCGGGTGACCCCGTTCGCGGTGTACGTCACGACGTGGGCGGGCTCGACCTCGTACAGGTCCTTCAACGGTGTCTCGCCCGGCCGGGCCAGGCGCGGCTGGAGGACGACGGGCAGCGCCGAGAGCTCCAGGCGGGGCCGGTACAGGGGGTTGGCGAGGATGCCCTTGGGCTCGGAGGCGAACAGGACCCCGCCGTCGTACGGGTGGTGGTAGAGGGGCTTGACGCCGACCCGGTCGCGGCCGAGGTGCAGCCGCCGGGTACGGCCGTCCCAGACGGCGAAGGCGAAGGCTCCGTTGACGCGCTCCACGAAGTCGGGGCCCCACAGCAGGTAGGCCTGGAGGAGCGCTTCGGCGGTCGAGCCGCCGCGCAGGGCGCCGCCGGCCGCCTGGACGTCACCGCGCAGCTCGTCGCCGTTGTAGACCTCGCCGGTGTGTGCGACGTGGACGGTGTCGCCGCCGAGGGTGATGCGCGCGGGGCGTACGTCGTCGGGGAGTCCGGTGGCCAGGCCGCGGTGGCCGAGGGCGGCGTTCCGGCCGATCCACACGTCCTCGGTGTCGGGGCCCCTGTGCGCCATCGTCCGTGTCATCGATCGCACCACTCCGAGCTGATCGCCCAGGTCGCGCCGGAAGTCGATCCAACCCACCACACCACTCATGCGGTTCACCTCCAGGGGTACGAAGAGATTTCTTCAAGCAGTGCGAGAACGCCGGGTGTTGATGCCGCGGGCCGCACGGGGGCGGGTTGGTCCGGGCCGGGGAACGGCCTCGCGCGGGAGGTTCGGGAGGGCGGGGAAACCGGGAAATTCCCTTCCGGCCGGGTCCGGCGCCGTGAACGACTGTGCCAGATCGCGCGGCGCCGCAGTCGCCCCCTCCGTGGGCATCAAGTTGCGTGGCAACTTGATGCC
>NZ_JBHWZJ010000077.1:0-24335 GCF_042728415.1 Streptomyces sp. NPDC060198
GCCGCCCCGCAGCCCCAGGACCAGGCCGCGCCCCCGCTCGACGGTGCCGCCTACGACGTGCTGCGGGACCGGCTCGCCGCCCAGGCGGGCGAACTGGCCCGCCGGGCCGGGGCGCTGGGCGATGACGACATCCTCGGGCACACCCTGCAGGTCGACGCCGACCACTACCTCCCGGTGGACGCCGAGGGCATTCCCGAGGGGGACCCAGCCGAGGTGCTCGGCACCCCGTTCGACCTCACCGCCCCCCGCGTGCTGCGCGAGCGCCTCGCCCTCCCGCACGAGCAGCTGGCCTCGGCGGGCGGGTTCGACCACTGCTGGGTCCTGCGCGACGCTGCCCCCGGCGACGGCCTGCGCCGGGCCGCCCGGCTCGCCGCGCCCGACGCCTCCCGTGTGATGGAAGTGTGGACCACCGAACCGGGCATCCAGGTCTACACGGGCAATCTGCTGGACGGTACCTTCACCGACGGCGAGGGCCGGGTGCACGACCGCCACGGCGCGGTCTGCCTGGAGACCCAGCACCTGCCCGACTCGCCCAACCGCGCCTCCTACCCCACCACCGTCCTGCGCCCCGGCCAGACGCTGCACACGCGCACGGAGTGGCGTTTCCCGCACCTGACCGCGCCCCGCTAACCCCGCTCGCCGGCCCCGCACACGCGAGAGCGCCGGTACGGCCCGACCACGGGTCCGTACCGGCGCTCACCTGCGAGCCGGTGTCCTACTTCAGGTACGGCCCCGCGGTGCCGACCTGCCCGGGCGCGGCGTTCTTGCCGCCCAGGTCGAGTACGTACACCCGCATGTCGCCCTTGCCCGGCGCGGCCACCGTGAGGGTGCCGTCGGACACGGTCCGCACGTCACCGGTCACGGCGTCCTTGTAGGTGCCGTTCGGGATTCCGGTGTACGAGGCGCCGCCGGTGACGGTCACCAGGGCGAAGGAGTCGACTCCGCTCGCCGCGTCGGTGTAGCGGCGCTTGTACGCCATCGAACCGCTGATGCCCTCCGTGGAGTACTGGCCCATCTGGAGTGCCGGGACCGCCCGCCGGATCTGGTTCAGCCGCTGTACGTGCTTGACCAGCGGCTGCGCGAGGGTGTCCGCCACCGCACCGCTCGCCGAGGAGACCTTGCTGAAGTCCGAGGCCGTCACGTCACCGGCGATGCGGTCGCCGAAGTACGCCCGTCCGGTGGTCGCCAGCGGGCAGGTGGGCCCGCAGTCGATCTTCTTCCCCGCCTGGAACTCGACCTCGGAGCCGTAGTACAGGGTCGGGATGCCGCGGAACGTCCACATCAGGGCCATGTTCTCCGCCCAGGCGTCCGTGCCGCCCGCGTACCGCTCACTGCTCTTGTTGGGTCCGTAGTCGTGGCTGTCGACGTAGACGACGTTGTACGTGGCGTCGTTGTAACTGTCGTCGGAGTCCTTGCCGTTGCTGTAGGCGTTGTTGGCGTCACCGAAGTTCATGTGCATCCGCATGTCGATGACGTTCATCCCGGAGAACTGGCTGTGGTCCGGCGTGTGGTAGCTGTTTCCCTTCAGGAAGGCGTTGTCGGAGACCGGCTGCTGTCCGGTGCCCAGCTGCTCCTCGTAGTTGTACATCTCCAGCGAGGCGGCGGCGTCGTCCGCGCTGTACTCCTTGCGCTCCTTCCAGGTAAAGAACTGCGCCGAGTGGTTGACCGATCCCCGGTTCCACTTGTCGTTGACGAAGGCGCCGACCTCACCGAAGACGAAGAAGTTCTTCGCGGCCTCGGCGCCGAACTTCGAGGTGACCCGCTCCTGGATCGCCGGCAGGAAGCGGCGGTTCCAGGTGGTGCGCGGGATGTGCACGGCGGTGTCGATCCGGAAGCCGTCGACGCCCATGTCGATGTACTTGTCGTAGGCACCGATCAGGTAGTTCTGCACCGGGGCGCTCTCGGTGTTGAAGTCCGCGAGGTCCTCGTGGAGCCAGCAGCTGCGCGAGTCCTCGCCCTCCCAGTTGCCGATCCAGCAGTTGTGGTAGTAGACCTTCGGGAACATCCCGGAAGTGGCGTTCGGCCACTGGCAGTTGTAGATCTTGTACCCCTCGGCGGAGGTACTGCCGGTGGGCTTGCCCCAGTTGAGGCAGGTATTGCCCGCAGGCTCTGCGGTCGACCACAGGTCGCCGTTGTAGTAGGACTTGCCCGACTTCGTCTCGACGGTCAGCCCGTCGTACTCGAAGCCCTCGTTCTTCTCGTCGTAGTACCAGCTCCACTGCGAGTCCCGCACGCCGTAGACCGTCGGGGTGAACAGCCCCTTGGCGCCCCACCGGGAGGAGTGGTTGTAGACGACGTCCTGGTAGATCTTCATCCCCTTGGCGTGCGCCGCGTTGATGAGGTCCTGGTAGGAGGCGCCGGCCGATTCCAGGCGCGGATCGACCTTGTAGAAGTCGTAGCCGTGGTAGCCGTGGTAGTCGTAGTCCGAGCGGTTGAGTACCACGGGCGTGATCCAGATGGCCGAGAAGCCCAGCCCCTTGATGTAGTCGAGCTTCTTGACCAGGCCCTTGAAGTCGCCCCGGAACATGGGGTCGTTGTTGGCCGCGTTGCCGGACTTCACGTCCTGGCTGCCACCCCGGTTGTTCGTGCTGTCACCGTCGTTGAAACGGGCGGTGAGGACGAAGTAGATCGGGTCCTTGCGCGGGTCCGTGCCCAGCGGCTGCCCCGAGGCCGCGACGGGCGGCTTGTCACCGGTGGTGGCGGTCGCCGCCGAGGAGGCCGCCGAGACGTTCCCCGCGGCGTCCACCGCCTTGACGGTGTAGCTGTACGCGGTCCGTTCCTCAAGACCCGTGTCGGAGAACACCGTGGAGCCGGTGTCCGCCACCAGGGTGCCCTTCGTCCCGCCGGTGCGAGTGACCTGGTACTTCGTCACGCCCACATTGTCCGTGGAGGGTTCCCAGGTCAGGACCACCGAGACGCCGTCCGCTGCGGCAGCCGCCTTCGTCGGGGCGGACGGGGCCGTGGTGTCCGGTACCGCGGCGGCGCACGGATCGGCCGCGCCCGAGGTGACCTTGTGGTCCTTCACCGTGGAACGCCCACTCGCGAGAGCGTAGTTGGACCCGTTGTTGTTGTCCCAGACGCCGTTGCCGTTGTTGAACGTGGCGTTGAGCCCCGTGGCCGTCCCGAGGTCGACGGTCCGCTTCACCCACCCGGTGCAGGCCGCCTCCATGCCCACCCCGGGGACGGCGGTCCACGCGCCGCCCACCGGCTGGTAGTGGAGGTTGGTGGTGGTCCAGCCGACCGTGCCGGTGGAGTAGTAGACCTCGGCGCTGTTCGTGCCGGTCGGGGAGGGGCTCGGAGTCGTACCGCTGTCCGCGCACGGGTCGCTGTGGGCCACCACGCCGTCCTTGACCGTGATGTTCCCGGTGCCGAGCGCGTAGTTGTTGCCGGAGTTGTTGTCCCAGACGCCCTGGCCGTTGTTGAAGGTCGCGGCCAGGCCGGTGGCGCTGCCGAGCGGAACGGTCAGCTTCACCCAGTCCGTACAGGCGGCGGTCATCGCCGTCCCCGGGACGGTGGTCCAGGAGCCACCGTCGGGTGCCCAATGGAGCTTGTAGGCCGACCAGTTCTTGGTCTTCGTCCAGTAGAAGACGGTCGCCGAGTTCTCGGAGGCGGCCACCGGAGTCACGGACGGCAGCTGTTGCGTCTCGGGTATCGCGGTGAGCAGGCCCAGCAGAGCGGCCGCTGTCGCGGCCGCCGCCACGGGGCGTCTCAACAGCCGTAGGGGGGAGCGTTTCATCATGTCTCCAGGGGGAGGCCGTGGCGGGGGAGGCCGCGGCTGCCGACAACGCCGGTGTCCGGTAGGGGCACCGGCCGAGATCCCGCCGGAGAACCCGGACGCGCCTCGGGGTTCGGGCGAGCGGAAAGAATCCGATGGCAATAGCTGTCAGAATCTTTCTGCAATCTCTTGCGTCCAGGAAATTACCCGTGCATGTCAGCTTCGTAAAGGGTTCTGACAGCGACGGCCCCGGAAGAGCTCCGCACGCGGTCGCTCCACCCGGGGCCGCCCTCCGCCGGCTCCCCCTTCCGGGAGCCTGCGCCCTCCTGGCTCTCCTGGGAGCCTCAGTCCTTCAGCAGGCTCGCCCCGAGCTTGTCGCTCGCGTCCTTCACTCCGGGCAGCACCAGGAAGTAGCCGCCGCCCCGTGTGACGGTGAAGTCCGCGAGCCGCTCGCCGTCCAGACGCCGCTGAACCGCCTCGAACTGTCGCGCGATGTCCTGCTGGTAGCAGCAGAAGTTGAGCCCCACGTCGAGCCCGCCGTCGGGCGCCAGGCCGCGGTCGAAGTTGTAACTCCGCCGCAGCGGGAGCGAGTCGGCCGTCTCGGGGGTTCGCGGGTTCGCCCGGCGGATGTGCGAGTCGAAGGAGATCTTCCGGCCGTCCGGGTCCGACCGGTAGTCGGGAACGTCCGTCTCCTTGGTGCCGGTCAGCGGAGCGCCGCTCGCCTTGTTCCGGCCGAAGGCGCGCTCCTGCTCGGACACGGGCAGCCGGTCCCAGGCCTCGACCCGCAGTCGGGTGATCCGCAGCACCTGGTAGCACCCGCCCCGGGCCCAGGCGGGCGCTCCACCGCGCGAACCCAGCCAGAGCACCCGGTCCATCTCCCGCTCGGACTTCGTGTCCGGGTGGGAGATGCCGTCCTTGAAGCCGACGATGCTGCGCGGCGCGCCGCTCGGCCGGGGCGGGTTGAGAAACCCGTCGCTACGCCACCTCGGGGCCGCCAGCCCCCGCAGTGCCAGTTGCAGATCGCGCATCACCTCCAGGACGGCGTCGGGATGCTCCGCGCAGACCTGGACCGACAGGTCCCCGTGGCAGGCCGCGGGGTCGAGGTCGTCCCCGGGGAACGCGGGCATCGTCCGCAGGCCCGCCGGACGGCGCCCCTGGAGGCCGAAGCGCTCGTCGAAGAGGGACGCCCCGACGCCGACCGTGACGGTCAGCCGGTCGTCGGGGCCGCCCTGCCCGGCGCCCGCGGTGAGGGCCCTCGCCCGCCGCGTCAGCACGTCGAAAACGCGGATCAGCGCGCTCCGGTCCGTGCCGACGACGTCGAGCGCGACGAAGGCGACGAACGCCTGCTGCGGTGTCACGACGCCCGCCTGGTGCGGCCCGTGGAACGGCACCGCGGCCTTCCGGGCCACGGCGGGCGCCGCCTCGGGCCGCCCCGCCGGTGCCGCGAAGGCGTCGGGCGCGCTCGTCACCGCCCCAGCGAGACCGACCCCCGCCATCACGAACCCCCGGCGTCCGTGGAGTCCGTCCGTGCCGGCGGGGATCGGACGGTCGTCGATGTCTGTCATGGTCGCGCCTCTTCCACGTGCTCGATGTGTCTGGCCAGGCCGTGTCCGACCGTTGCCCGTCGGACCGTTCCGACGCGAAGGGCGGGACACGGCGCAGTGAGCCTTACCAGCGAGGCGTGCGCCCGGGCGCAAATTCATTCCTGCGCGTCACCGCCATGCGCCCTTCGGTCCCGTGCGCCGCCCTCACCACCCCCTGATCGGGCGACTACTCAGCGTGGTGAACATGTTTCGGAGGGTAACGGGAATACAGCCGGGGTCCGGACCCGGTCGGGGACGGACCCGCCCTTGAATCAGCAGGCCCGGTCCCTGGGAGAACCTCGGTGGAGAACACGGAAACTGTACGCAGCTGCCCCTTCGACTTCGCGCAACGGCTGGAGTTCGACCCCCAGCTCAAGGAGCTGCTGACCACCGCACCGGTGTCCCGCATCAGGATGCCGTACGGCGAGGGGGACGCCTGGCTGGTCACCCGGTACGAAGACGTGCGGACGGTCACCACCGACCGGCGTTTCAGCCGCAGTGCCGTGACCGGACGGGACTTCCCCCGTATGACCCCCGAACCCATCGTCCAGGACGAGGCCATCAACCTCATGGACCCGCCGGCCAGCAGCAGGCTCCGCAGCCTGGTGGCGAAGAGCTTCACCGCCCGGCGGATCGACGCCATGCGGGTGGGCACCCAGCGCATCGTGGACCGGCTGCTCGACGCCATGGAAGACGGCGCGACCACCGCCGACTTCATGCAGGCGGTCGCCGCTCCCCTGCCGCTCGTCACCATCTGCGAGGTGCTCGACATCCCCGAGCCCGACCGGCCCTGGCTCCGCTCGCACGCCCTCACCATGATGAACGTCGGAGCGGCCGGCAAGGAGGACGCGATCCGCGCCAAGGCGGAACTCCGCGCCTACTTCGGGGAACTCACCGCCCGGCGCCGCCGCTCGCCCGGCGAGGACCTCATCAGCACCCTCGCCACCGCCCGGGACGGCGACGAACTCCTCGGCGACGACGAACTGACCGTCATGGCCATGGTCCTGCTCATCACAGGACAGGACACCACCACCTATCAACTCGGCAACATCGCCTACTCGTTGCTCACTCGCCCCGAACTGGCGCGCGTCCTGCGCGACTCCCCGGAGCGCCTGCCCCGCACCCTTGAGGAGCTCCTCCGGCACATCCCGTTCCGCAAGGGCGTCGGCATCCCCCGGGTCGCCCTGGTGGACGTGGAACTCGGCGGCGTCAGCATCCCCGCCGGCGACATCGTGCACGTGTCCTACCTGACCGCCAACCGCGACGCCGGGAAGTTCGAGCGACCGGACGACCTGGACCCCGACCGGCCGTCCATCCCCCACATGACCTTCGGCTGGGGAGCCCACCACTGCCTGGGGGCCCCGCTCGCCACGATGGAACTGGAGACCGCGTTCTCTTCGCTGCTCCGCCGGTTCCCGGACCTGCGCCTCGACGTGTCCGCGAACGACATCCGCTGGAACACCACGTCGATCTGGCGCTATCCGCTCGCCCTGCCCGTCACGTGGTGACGAGAGCCTCCGCTCCCAGACCCGAGGAGAACCCATGGCGACCCTGTGCCGCCCGGCCATCGCTGTGCCCGAACACGTCATCACGATGCAGCAGACCCTGGACCTCGCCCGCGAGACCCACGACGGCCACCCCCAGCGCGACCTGGTCCTGAGGCTCATCCGGAACACCGGCGTCCGGACCCGTCACCTCGTCCAGCCGATCGAGGAGACGCTGCGCCACCCCGGCTTCGAG
Organism: Streptomyces sp. NPDC060198; assembly: GCF_042728415.1. Lineage (NCBI taxonomy): Bacteria > Bacillati > Actinomycetota > Actinomycetes > Kitasatosporales > Streptomycetaceae > Streptomyces > Streptomyces sp. NPDC060198. Next base: position 7,039 of record NZ_JBHWZJ010000077.1, read on the forward strand.
GTGCGCAACAAGGTGTACGAGGCCGAGGCCAAGAAGAGGGTCCCCGAAGTGGTGGGCCGGGCACTGGAGTACGCCGAGGTCGAGGCCGCCGAGATCGACCTCATCGTCTACGTCTCCTGCACGGGCTTCATGATGCCCTCGCTGACCGCCTGGCTGATCAACACCATGGGCTTCCGGCCGGAGACCAGGCAGCTGCCGATCGCCCAGCTCGGCTGCGCGGCGGGCGGGGCGGCCATCAACCGCGCCCACGACTTCTGCCGTGCCTACCCGCAGTCCAACGTCCTCATCGTGTCCTGCGAGTTCTGCTCGCTCTGCTACCAGCCCGCCGACATCGGCGTCGGATCCCTGCTCTCCAACGGCCTGTTCGGCGACGCCGTCTCGGCGGCCGTCGTCCGCGGCGAGGGCGGCACCGGGATGCGTCTGGAACGCAACGGCTCGCACCTGGTGCCCGACACCGAGGACTGGATCTCCTACGCGGTCCGTGACACCGGATTCCACTTCCTGCTGGACCGGCGGGTCCCCGGCACCATGGAGATGCTCGCGCCGGTCCTGCGGAACCTGGTCGACCTGCACGGATGGTCCGTGCAGGCCATGGACTTCTTCATCGTGCACGCGGGCGGTCCGCGCATCCTCGACGACCTCTGCCACTTTCTCCAGCTCCCACCGGGGATGTTCCGCTACAGCAGGGCCACCCTCACCGAGCGGGGCAACATCGCGAGTTCGGTGGTCTTCGACGCGCTGGCCCGGCTCTTCGAGGACGGTGGCGCCGAGGACGCCGCGCAGGGACTCATCGCCGGATTCGGGCCAGGCATCACGGCGGAGTGCGCGGTCGGACGCTGGGTGCGCCGGCCCGACCACGACCTCGGCCGGGCGGAGGACGACCTGGCGTCGAGCGGCGCGCTGCCCGCGCCGGGCGGCGCGCTGCTCGGCTGAGCGGCGGCGCCCCGCCGGCCGTGCCGTTCACCTCGGGCCCGTACGACGCACCGGGATCCTGCCGGCGGTTACGGACCCACGCGGGACGCGTGAACACCGGGACAGCTGAACGCCGGGTCGGCCGAGCACCGGGACACCCGAACGCGGGCGCTCACTCGAACCGCGTGGTGTCGCCCGCTCCCTTGCGCACGACGGTGACCTCGCCGTCCGAGAAGTCGATGACCGTCGTCGGTTCCGTACCGCAGTCGCCGGAGTCCAGCACGGCGTCCACCTCGTGGTCGAGCCGCTCCTTGATCTCCCAGCCCTGCGTCAGCGGCTCCTCCTCGTCCGGCAGCAGCAGTGTGCTGGAGAGCAGCGGCTCGCCCAGCTCGCTCAGCAGGGCCTGGACCACGGCGTGGTCGGGGATGCGGACGCCCACGGTCTTCTTCTTCGGGTGCAGCAGCTGGCGCGGCACCTCCTTCGTCGCGGGCAGGATGAAGGTGTACCGGCCGGGCGTCGCCGCCTTGATCGCACGGAAGACGTCGTTGTCGATCTGGACGAACTGGCCCAACTGGGCGAAGTTCTCGCACACCAGGGTGAAGTGGTGGCGGTCGTCGAGACGACGGATCGAACGGATGCGGTTGATCCCCTCCCGGCTGCCCAGCCGGCACCCGAGGGCGTAGCAGGAGTCCGTCGGGTACGCGACCAGTGCGTCCGAACGGATGAGACCGGCCACCGTGCTGATCGTGCGTCGCTGAGGGTTCTCGGGATGCACGTCGAAATACTTAGCCATCCGCCGAGTCTACGGGGTGCGTCGCGCCGCCCCACGAGGTTCGTGCGACGCCACGCTCCGGCGGCGGCCCCGCGCGTGCTGCGGCAGAGTGGCGGTATGAACGACCTCAACGCCCTCGCGGACGAGCACCTCGCCGCGGCGCGCAGCTCCCCCCACGGGCGCAGCGCGCACCGTCTGCTCCAGCAGCCTCCGCTGCGGCAGACGGTGATCGCCCTCACCTCCGGTTCCTCGCTGGACGAGCACAACGCACCGCTCGCCGCCTCCCTCCAGGTGCTCCGCGGCGCGGTCCGCATCACCGCGCCCTCAGGTGACGTGGAGCTGACGACCGGCGGCCTGGGCGCGATCCCGAGGGAGCGGCACGGGCTGCTGGCGCTGGAGGACGCCGTCGTGCTCCTCACCGCCGTCAACGACTGACGGGCGGACGGCGCCCCCACCGGCGGTCGCCGGAACCGGACACCCGGGGTGGCGGTGTACTCCCGCGAAACCGAGGCATGAGACAAAGGACGGCACCGCCCACCGGTGGCCCGTGCGACCAGCGCGGGTGTCCGGCGTGCCCCATCCCGTTCACCTCCCCCGGAGCGACGCGTGTTCCGCAAGTCCGTTGCCCCTGCCCGCGAGGCGGGCGGCGCCCACCCGCCCGGCCGTGCCGCCGCCTGGTCCGCCGCGCTGCGGCGGACCCCCGTCTCACTGTGGAACGACGACATATCCGACTGGGCGGCCGCTCAGACGTACTACGCCATCCTCGCCCTGCTGCCCGCACTGCTGGTCACGGTCTCCGTCATCGGGCTGGCCAGCCCCGGTGCCACGGCCGCGCTGATCGCGGACATCACCGCCTTCGCCCCGGCGGAGTCCGGCGCGGCGCTGCGGCAGCCGCTCCTGGCCGCCACCGAGCAGCGCGCCGCGGGCTGGGTCCTGGTCGCCACCGGCAGTGTCAGCGCGGTCTGGTCGGCCTCCAGCTACCTCGCGGTCTTCCGCCGGGCCCTGCACGCCATGCACCACGAGCGCGACACCCGGCCAGCGCTGCGCAACGCGCACACCATCGTCGCCTCGGCGATCGGGCTGCTTCTCCTGATGCTGACCAGCGCGTTCGTGCTGGTGCTCACGGGGCCGCTCGCCCGCTGGGCGGCCCGCAGGATCGGTCTCGCCGAAGCGGGACAGGCCGTGTGGTGGTTCCTCAAATGGCCCGTCCTGCTGGTACTGGTCACCTGTCTCATCACCGTCCTCTTCCGGACGGGGCCGCGTTCGGTGCGCGGCACGCGGCAGGGACTGCCCGGCGGGGTGCTCGCGGCCGTGCTCTGGCTCGTCGCCTCCGCGGGATTCGCGCTCTACGCCACGCACGTGGGCACCTACAGCCGGCTGTACGGCTCGCTCGCCGGACTCGTCGTCTTCCTCATCTGGGTCTGGTTCACCAACCTGGCCCTGCTGGCCGGAGCGCAGTTCAACGCCGAACTGGCGGCGGAACGGAAAGCGCGTGGCGTGCGCCCGGCGGTGCCACCGCAAGGCTCCGGCCAAGGGGGCGGCGAGGAGGCCTGACCGGTCCGCGGGAGCATCCGCCGAGACGCGTCGGGCGCTGTCGCGCGGACCTTGTGGGAGCGCTCCCAAGGTGGCATGCTCCCCGCTATGGGACAGCTCGCCTACATACGCTCCTACCGCCCCGACGACCGCGCCGCGCTTGCCGACATCTGTGTCCGGACAGCCGACAACGGCGGTGACTCCCGGCATCTGTACGCCGATCAGGAGCTGATGCCCTCGCTGTTCGCCGCACCGTACGCGTACCTCGAACCCGACCTTGCGTTCGTCCTGGACGACGGCTCGGGTCAGGCGGTGGGATACGTCCTGGGCACGGCCGACACCACGGCGTTCGCCGCCGCCTTCCGGGAGCGCTGGCTGCCGCTGGTGGCCGGCCGGTTCCCGGCCTCCGGCGAACCGCCCACCACGCCGACCGAGGAGATGATCGCCCTCCTGCACCGCCCCGAGCACATGCTCGGCCCGCAGGTCGCCGACTACCCCGCCCATCTGCACATCGACCTCCTGCCGCCCTGGCAGCGCAAGGGCCACGGACGGGAGCTGATGCGTGCGTTCCTCGACGCGCTGCGGGCCAAGGGGGTCGCCGACGTGTACCTCTCGATGCTGACGGCGAACGAGCCGGCCAGGCACTTCTACGACCGGCTGGGGTTCCACGAGATCGACGTGCCCGACCCCGGGGTGCTGACCTATCTGGGCCGGAGCACCGACAGCGCGGGGCTGTAGGGCCGCGAGGGTCTGTGGGACGGCGGGTTCACGGGGCGGTGCGGTACCCGGCCACGATCGGCATCGTCTCCCGCAGCATCCGGGCACTGTCGTTGGCCGCGTCCCCGAGGCGCCGGCCCTTCCAGGTGCCCTCGGCGCTGGAGAAGCGGCTGACGCGGCGGCAGCCGTCACCGCAGGAGGACCGGTAGGCCATGATCGTGTAGTACTCGCGGTCCTCGGTGACCCAGCCGGTGTTGTACGGACGGGTGCTGCTGACCTCCATGGCCCCCTCGGACCCGTCGGCGAGCGCCGTACGGTCGTGGGCCAGGCCGAGGTTGTGGCCGATCTCGTGGCTGGCCGAGTCGAGCGCGATGCCCTGGACGTCCACGACCGCGTAGGCGTACGCGTCCGAGGAGGCGGTCAGGTCCGGGGTGTAGTCCCCGGTGCCGCCACCCCGGCCGGACGCGTCCACCACGAGCGTCACCAGGTCGGCGCCGTAGCGGTCGCGGCGCTGCCGGGCCTCCGGCCCCAGGGCGGGGTCGTCACCCTCGCGAAGCCCGTCGTACGCGGGGTCGAACTCGTCGGATCCCTCGTACCCCTTCGCCGTGTACGGGTGGACGATCCGGATGGAGCCGCAGACCCCGCTCGCGAGCAGGGACTGGTTCATCCGGGTGGCGATGTCCTGTGCCGACACCTGTACCCGGTGTGCGCCGCCCACGGCAGCCGCGGCCTTCGGTGTGTACACGGCCAGTACGTCGACCACCGGGCAGTGGCGGGCCGGCCGGTCCGGCGCCCCGTGGGTGGCGCTCGGCGCGGTCCCTCGGGCGGCGCCGTTGCCTCCCGCCGCAGGCGCCAGACCGAGCGCGGCGAGGAGTGGCAAGGACCAGGCCGCCTTGAGCGCGGTCACGGGCATGGGGCGCGTCCTTTCGGGGCGGGGCCGGGCGGTCGCCATGAGTGTTTCTTGATCGGCGGGTGGCGAAACCGCGCAACCGGACCCCCCCGGCCGGTCCGGCGGTGCGGACGCGGTGGAACTCTCCACGTGGGCCTCGTGGAGAGGGAGTCGAGTCGCCCCCCGAGCTGCTCGGAGCCTTCCCGGGGCGCACCGGGCCGTCGGCCCCGAGGGCGAGGGGTGCGGCGACGGGGAGTTGGGCAGGTACATCTGTGCGAAGGGGCAGAAGGTTGCGCGGACGAGCACGGATCGAGGGGTGGGAGACGTGACGGAACAGAGCGGGTGGCGCTTCACGGACGACCGGGGCAGGGTCGCGGAGACGGAACGGCGGCCCTCCCGGGTGCTGGCGTACATCCAGGCGGGCGCCACGCTGTGGGACCTGGGCGTCCGGTCATGGGGCGTCTTCGGATCCGGCCACGACGGCGCCGAGATCGACCGGGCGAAGGCGGGGGAGCTCCCGTCGGACGAGGTGGTCTACCTGGGGGCGGGCGCCGCTCTCGACGTGGACACCCTGCTGCGGGGATCGCCGGACCTCGTGGTGGCCGTCAGCTACGGCGGTGGCCAGGTGTACGGACTCGACCCCGACACCGCCAAGCACCTGGAGGAACACGTCCCGGTGGTCGTGATCGACGTCGGCCGCTCGCGCACGCTCGCCGGTACCTCCGACCGCTTCGCCGGGCTGGCCCGCTCGCTCGGCGCGGCCGCGACCGCCGGTGCGGAGGCGGAACTCGAAGCCGCGCGGGACCGGTTGCGCGAGGCGGCCCCGGCCGGCGTCCGGGTGGTGGCGCTCTCCCCGGCCGATCGGGACCAGGCGTACGTCGCCCGGCCGGCCCTCTGGCCCGAACTGGCGGCCCTGGACGAGTTGGGCGTCGGCCTCGTCGACCCGCCGCCCGGCCCGGGCGTCAACTGGCACACCGCGCCCTGGGCCGAGGTGGCCGCACTCGCGCCCCGGATCCTGCTGACGGACGTCCGGATCAACGCGGCACCGCTGAGCAGCCTCCGCGACCAGCCGGACTGGGCGGCGCTGCTCGGTGCCGGGACGCTCGTCGTGCCGTGGAACCCGGAGCCGCTGTGCAGCCCGCATGCGCACGCCCGCTTCCTCTCGACGGTCGCCGACGCCCTGGACTCCGTACGCGCGGACTGAGAGGCGGCCGTCGCGCGGACGGCGGGAGCCCGGCCCTCCGGGAACAGGGGCCGGGATCCGTCGTGCGTGCGGTGGCCGTTCACCGGCCGGGTGGTCAGCCGACGGCGACCCAGGGACCGTACGGATCGCCCGGGGCCTGGTTGCGGGTGTACCACCTCGCCCGGTACGTCCTGCCCTGGTGGACCGCCACGTCGTCGGTCCGGAAGATCCTCGACGCGGTCCAGACGGCGGTGCCGTCCTCGGCGAGGGCGATCTCCTGCCAGGGGCCGTACGGGTCGCCGGGAGGCTGGTTCCGGGTCCACCAGAACGCCTGGTAGAGGGCGCCGCCGTAGCTCACCGTGTCGCCGCTGTCGTAGACCTCCGCAGGGCTCCAGACCGTCGGCACGACGCCGGCGATCTCGACGCGGGCGGGCAGGGTGACGGTGAAGCCCCACTCGTCCGTGGCCGTCACGGCGACCTGATAGCGGCCGGGCGTCAGGGGCTTGACGGCCGTCAGGTCGGCGCGGACGGTGCCCGGGACATCGAGCACCGGCTGCAGCCGGGCCAGCACGGCGGCCTCGTCCACGGTGTCGCCCGCGGTGAAGGCGGCCGTCGTGGCCGACAGGACCAGACCGGGACGCGGAGCGACCCGGACCGTCGCGGCCACCGGGTCGGACGTGTAGCGGCCGTGGACCGCGGTGACCAGGACGGTGTACCACCCGGGCTCGGCGAAGTCGACGCCGGAGAGGTCGGCCCGCAGGACCGCCTCGGCCGGGTCGGCGGTGGCCCCGGCGTCGGTGAGGAACGCGGCGGCGTCCACCGGCCCGTGCCCGGCCTGGTAGGCGACGGTCCGCCTGTCCACCGAGACGACCGGAAGCTCCGGGGCGGGGGCGGTGTCACTCTCGCCGAGGGTGAAGGTGGTGACGGCGGCGGCGTGGTCGCTCGCCCAGGAATTGTCCGCCACCTCGTCCTCCGAGGGCCAGCCGACGGTCAGCGCGTGCGCCTCGTCGACGTGCAGGCCGTCGCCCGCGTACCAGACGTAGTCGATGCGGTCCTGCGGCTCGTCCTCACCGTTGGCGTGGGCGGAGGTGACCGGGGACCAGGTGATCCCCGGGTCCGTGTCCGGGTCGGGGTTGGCGACCCGGTAGGAGTCAATCAGGCCGAGGCTCGCGAAGACGTCCGGCACCGGCCAGTCCACCGCCCCGGCGCCGCAGTGCGAGCCGCCGGTGGACGCGGTCCAGTCGTCGGCCGAGGGGGAGGCCAGGTCGCCGAGGAGCAGCACCGGGGTGTCGCCGGAGAGGTCGGCCGCCATCTCCTGGGCCACGGCGCGGGCCTGGGCGTAACGCGTGGTGGTCCGCTCGTGCGCCGCGAGATCGGTGGCCGCGTCGAAGCAGGCCCGGTAGGGGCCGTAGTCGGTCTCGTCGAGGTGGGTGTTCCACACCCGCACCGGCATACCGGCCACGTCCAGGGTGACGGCGGCGGCCGGGGCCGCACCGGTCGGGGCGACCCGGTCTGCGTCGGCGATCGGGTAGGCGGAGACGATGCCCAGATCGCCCGAGGCGTAGACGTCCCAGCCGAGGGCGGCGCCGACCTCCCGGGCCATCGCCGCGCCGCCGTCCTGGAACCCGGCCAGCGTGATGCCCTGGGTGGCGATCACGGCGACGTTCTTGGCGACCGCGTCGGTGACGTGGCTGCCGCCGTCCCAGGCGTTCCAGGACGCGCTCTGTAGTTGCGGGGCCGCGCCCGCCGCCGAGACCGGGACCTGGAGGAGGATGTCGGCGGTGGTCGTGCCGTCGGTCGCCCGCACGGTGAGCGCACCCTCGTCCTGCGGGACCTCGGCGGGGGCGGTGCCGGTGACGACGCCGTCGGCGCCCACGTCCAGCCAGGAGTCCCCGGAGACCTTGCGGAAGACGGTCTTGGCCCCGCCCGGCCGCGTCCAGCCCGCCTTCCACAGCCCGGCGAGCGGCTGGCGCACGGAGGCGGAGACGGGCGCGGCGGGCAGCCGGAACGTGTCGGTCATGAAGCCGGTGGTGCCCAGCGGTCCCAGCTTGGTGAGCCGGAGATCATCGAAGGAGACCGCCGCGGAGTCCAGGCACAGGCCCGTGACACCCGTGGCGGTGCGGGGGAGGGGCACACCGGCGAGGACGAGCCGGTCGTCGACGTAGAAGTTGGCGGTCCTACCGTGCACCTCCAGCGCGAGGCGTGCGTCGGTGCCGGTACCGAGGTCGGTGCCGAGGGGCGCGCCGGCGAGGGCCGAGGCCGTGGTGGGCGACTGGACGAAGGCGCGGACGCCGTCGGCCGTCGTGGTGCCGCTGCGGACCGCGAACGCCGGGAAGGGGCGCACCCCGCCGACGGGGGTGTCCGCGATCAGCGCGAACCACGGATCGTCCGGCCGCAGCACCTGGTCGAAGCGGGCGGTGGTTTCCAGGAGGTAGTCGTCCAGATGCGGCCCGAAGGTCAGCACCGGCTGGTCACCGGCGGCGGGTGAACGGCCGGTCAGCCGTCCGCCGGCCACCGTCCAGGGCTCCGATCCGGTGGCCTGGTTCCAGCAGTCGAGCGCGTCGGCCCCGGAGAAGTCCTCGTCCAGGACGACTGTGCCGACCGGGGCGTCGACGGCGCCGGTGACGCCGTCCTCGTAAGCGGTGCAGTCGGGCGCTCCGGCGGGCGGGGCGCCGTTCGCGGCGGAGAAGGCGGCGACCTGACCGGCCGTCAGCGCGCCGGTCCACACGTCGGCGGTGGAGATGCTGACGGGTGAGGGGGTCTCGATGCCTCCGGCGGACGCCGAGTCGGCGCCCAGGGTCCAGTTCTGCGCGCCGGACGTGGGGACGGTGAGCGCGCCCGGGGCCGCCGTGGCCGAGGCGAGCACGCCGTCCACGTACAGCTTGACGCTCTGGCCGTCCCAGGTGGCCACCGCGTCGTACCAGCGGCCGGCGACGATCGGGGCGTGGGTGTACTTGTAGCCGCCGGCGTTCACCGAGAACGCCAGCTGCCCGCTGTCGATCTGGAGGTCGGCCCCGCCCGACTGGGCGTTCGAGCAGATCGCCTTCTGCCCGCTGGCCGGGACCGTGGCGCCGTTCCAGCGGAAGCGGCACCCGACGGTGAACCCGCCGGTGAGTTTGGACCACTGGCCGGCGAACGGATAGGTGTACGCGTCCGAGGTGCCGTTGAAGGTGGCCACCGGCTTGCCGGCGCCCGGGTCGCCGGTGATCTGCGGTGCGCCCTTGACCACGGGCGCGAGTTGCTGGGCGCGGTCGGCCGGAGTGCGGTCGGCGAAGTCGACGGCGAGGACGTCCGGGGAAGGCGCCACGTCGGCCGTCGTGGCGGTCGCGGTGGTCTGCTGGGCGGGCGTCGCCGCTGCCGCCGGCCCTGCGAGCAGGGTGGCGGGGGTGAGCAGCAGGACCAGCGCGGCCGCTAGTCGGGCCGCGTGGTGACGGGTGTGCGGTCTCATGTTCTCGCTCCTCAGACCGTCGCCACGCGACCGGCGTACCGCTGGGTCCAGCCGGTACCGGTGTCGGCGGTGACGACGACGTCGTAGTACCCGAGCCGGGTCGGCCAGTCGACGGTGGTGGCGGCCTGGCCGGCGACGCTGTACGTCTGGACGCCGCCGAGGTGGTCGTGGGCGGTGAGGGTGTAGCGGACCGGCTTGGTGCCGTCGTTGCGGAGGGTGAGTCGCACCTCGGCCTCCTTGCCGGGGATCAGCTCGGTGTCCACGCGCGGTACGGGGATGTTCTTCTGCGTCGCGGGGACGATCCGGCCGGCGAAGGAGCGTACGAAGCCGTCGGGGCCGTACACGGAGAAGGCGTAGTTCCCGTCGGTCTTGCGGGCGTCCCACGTGTGCGTACGAGGGGCAGCGGCGGAGACCGTGTAGGGGGTGTTGACGAACGGCAGGTACTTGTCGGGGAAGGCCTGGAGGCTGACCGCCTTGCCGTCCGGGCCGCCGGCCAGTGTCATCGTGGCGGTCACCGTGCCCGCCGAGCGGTTCTCGGTGAGCGTGGCGTGCGGGTGGAAGGACAGTCCGCGCGGCTTCATCCGGTCCGCGGACAGCGGCGGGGGCGTGCCGTCGACCGGGTCGGCGATGTCAGCCGGTCCGGGCTGCGGGTGTGCGAAGTCGATGGCGCTGGTCAGGTCGCCGGAGACGGAACGCCGCCAGTCGGTGATGTTCGGACAGGTGAAGGGCTTGCCGAGGTGGGCGGCCCAGGTCTCCAGGAACTTCACCGTCGAGGTGTGGTCGAAGACCTCGGAGGCGACGTAACCGCCGCGCGTCCACGGCGAGACCAGCAGCATCGGCACCCGCGGGCCGAACCCGTAGGGCGTGGTGCCGGAGAACTCGCCCGCCGTGCCGGCCTCGGGCCGCGGCGGCAGGACGTGGTCGAACTTCCCGTCGTTCTCGTCGTAGGTGATGATCACCAGGGTGTGGTCCCAGACGTCGGCATTGCTCTGGAGGGTGCGGAGCACCTTGTCCATGTAGCGCTCGCCGTGCACCGTGTCGAAGTTGGGGTGCTCGCTCCAGGCGGCCGGCATGACGATCCAGGAGACCTCAGGCAGCGGGTGTTCCGCACCGGGCTCGCAGGCGGCGGAGAGGTCCCGCAGGACCGCTTCGAGGTTCGCGTCGGAGTCGTCGTTCGGCGTGGTCGTCCCGGAGTAGAGGAAGGAGTTGGCCTTCCAGACCTTGCCGGTGCCCGGCTCCAGGTCCTCGGGGGCGGCCGAGCGGGGGTCGAAGGCCCGGAAGCTGTTGGTGACGTTGCAGCCGTAGTCGCCGACGAAGCCGCCCTGCAGCGCTCCGCCGAGGCCGTTGCCGCTGTTGTCGCTGTAGACCCGCCAGTCGATGCCGGCCTGCTGGAGCTGCTCGGGCACCGTCAGCCAGCCGCGGCTGTAGTCGTTCTGACCGGCGTTGGAGGTCTCGCCGTGGGAGGTACCGGTCATCAGGTAGTAGCGGTTGGGGATCGTCGGGCCGTGCAGCGAGCAGAAGTTCATGTCGCAGACGGTGTACTGGCTCGCCAGCGAGTACATCCACGGCATGTGGTCGGGGGTGTAGTACCGCATGCAGCCGGCGCCCTTGTCCTGCACCCAGGTGTTCCAGCGGCCTTCGTTCGCGCCGTAGAAGTTGTGGTTGTCGCCCCAGGTCGCGGTCGAGGCGGACGGCGCGACGACGGTGCCGTCCGCGTCGCGCTGCTGGAAGACGCTCGTGCCGTCCTGGAAGGTCAGCGCCTGCCTGTCGTCATGCCCGCGCACGCCGGGGAGCTTGCCGAGGTAGTGGTCGAAGGAACGGTTCTCCTGCATCAGGATCACCACGTGCTTCAGGTCCGAGATGTCGCCCGCGTAGCCCGCGGGCAGGACGTACTCGGCCGCTTCGGCGGTGGGCGCGGCGGCGGCCTGGGCGACGGAGCCGGTGGCGAGCGCGCCGAGCGCGACGGCGGCACCTCGCAGCATCGACCTCCGGGAGAGCCGGAGTCCGGCGGCGGGCCCGGACACGGTTTCTGCGGGCGCCCGGCCGGCTGGGTCCCGCACCGCGAGATCGGGCTCGGTGCACGCCTGTTGTGGGGAGAGATGTTCGGCGAGCGGGGTCTCTGCCGTGGTGAACGTCATCAAGAGCCTCCGGGGGAAGAGGGGTTCGGTGGTGCGCACACCGCCGCGCGTCCGGCCGCGGACGACCGGGACCGCACCTGCGGTCGTCCTGCTCCGATTCGGGGGACTGGTGGCACCGGTGCCGGGACGACGTGCGCACGGGGCCGGACCGGGCAGGCTACGGACGGGGCCGATCCACGATGTGTGCTCGCGAGAACGTAGTGGCGCGAGATGAACTCCCGGCGACCGCGCGCGGATGACCGGCGCACCGGCCGGTGATGATCTTGTTCTCCGGCGTGTCGCGTGCTGCCGCCCGCGTGGCGCGTCCGGGGCGGGGCGGGCCGCCTCCGCCCCGGCGGCCCGGAGGCAGCACCGCCGGTGTCGCCCGGGGCGAGGACCGCGCCGGTCCGCGCCCCGTACGGGCGGTCAGGGATCGCGTCCCGGGGCCGGGCTGGCGAAAGTGGTCAGAACGGGCATCCGCCCCGCCCTTCCGGCCGGAAGGGGAAGGGGCGGGACCGGCCACCCGCCCCTCCACCTCCGGGAGTCAGCCATGCAGAAGGACAAGCACCCCGACTACCGCCCCGTCGTGTTCCGCGACCGGTCGGCCGGATACGCCTTTCTGACGCGGTCCACCGCATCCAGCGAGAAGACCATCGAATGGGACGACGGCAACACCTACCCGGTCGTCGACGTCGAGATCTCCGCCGAGAGCCATCCCTTCCACACCGGCCAGGCACGCGTCGTGGACGCGGAGGGGCAGATCGCCAAGTTCGAACGGCGGTACGGGGAAGCGGGCCATGAGGACACTGCCTGAAACTCCGGCGCACTGCCGCGGGGTGGTCCGGGGGGCGGCGGCCCGGGACCACCGGCCGGGGGAGCGGTGATGGGGACGCACTCCGCCACAGATTGGGCCGATCTCCACTCGTACAGGCGAACGTCAATCACTCGTTCGGCGGTATCGAACGCATCCTCGCCGCGTGTTGCGCCGTTCGCATGACAGGGTACGGGCCGATCAGGGGAGCGGGGCGACGGGTGGCGAGCGGACGGGCGGCTGCGGGCGCCGGCGGCAGCGGTGTGCGTACGGCGGTGCTGGAAGGTGTCGCGGGATGGGTGCCGGGAGAGCCGGTGGGCAATGACGCGTTGCCCGAGGCCTGGGGCGTGGACGACGCGTGGGTGCGTCATCGTACGGGCATCGTGAGCCGGCACCGCGCCGGGCCCGGACTCTCCACCGGGGACCTCGCCCACGAGGCGGCCCGCCGGCTCGTCGACGGGGTCGCACCCGGACCGGTGGACGCACTGGTGCTCGCCACGGCCACTCCCGACCACCTCTGCCCGGGCACCGCGCCGGCCCTCGCCGCCCGGCTCGGTCTCGGCACGGTCCCCGCCTTCGACATCGCGGCCGTCTGCAGCGGTTTCGTCTACGGACTCGCCGTCTGTCACGGGCTGGTCGCCTCCGGCCTCTACCGCCGGATTCTGCTGGTGGGCGCCGACGTCTACTCCACCTGGCTCGACCCCGGGGACCGGGCGGCCGGAGTGGTCTTCGGTGACGGGGCGGGGGCCGCGCTGATCGCCGCGGGCCGGAGCGGCGACCCCGGTGAACTCCTCGCCTTCGACCTGGGCAGCGACGGTACGGGCCGCGATCTGATCACCGTGCCCGGAGGCGGCGCCCGAGCCCGTGCCGCGGGTGGACCGCCCGTCGAGAGGGACGCCTTTTTCCGGATGCGGGGCAGCACGGTCTACGAGCACGCCGTGCTGCGCATGGCCGCCTCCTGCCGGGCACTCCTCACCTCGGTGGGCTGGGAGCCCGCCGACGTCGACCACTTCGTGCCGCACCAGGCCAACGGCCGCATCATGAGCGCCGTGGCCCAGCGTGTCGGCATCGGGCCGGACCGCTGCGTCACCCACGTGGACAGGGTCGGCAACACCGGTGCCGCCTCCATCCCACTGGCGTTGGCGGACGCCGAGGGGCAGGGGCGCCTTCGCGCGGGGGACCGCGTGCTGATCACCGCGTTCGGAGGCGGACTCACCTGGGGCTCCGCGGCACTTCGCTGGCCGGGAGCCCCGCCGACGACCACGACGGAAGGAACAGAGCATGTCGCAGTCCGCTGACACAAGGACCGGGGCCGCTTCTCGGGACCGGGCCGCCGAGTCGGCGAGAGCGGCCCGCCACCTCGCGCCACGCGGCGCGCGCCACAGGAGCCGGGCCGGTGCCGCCGTCGCCGTCACCGGGCTCGGGGTGGTCACCCCCGCGGGCGCCGACGAGCACTCCTTCTGGACGGGGCTGTGCTCCGGCCGGTCGACGGCACGAAGGTGCGAGGAACTCGCCGGGCTGCCGGTCGACTTCGCCTGCCCCGTGGACAGCGTCGACCTCGACGCGGCGATCGGCGGACGCTCGGTGTGGCGGATGGCGCGGTTCGTGAAGCTGGCCCTCGTCGCCGCCCGGCAGGCGGTCGCGGACGCCGGGCACGATCCCGCGCGCTGGGACGGCGGCCGGGTCGGCGTGGTGCTCGGAGTCGGGGTGGGCGGTGTCTCGGTGCTCGTCGACAACGCCCGCAGACTGGCCGACGACGGACCGGACGCCGTGTCACCACTGCTGGTTCCCATGATGATCCCGAACGCCGCCGCCGGGGAAGTGGCGATCGCGCTCGGGGCCCACGGACCGAGCCTCGCTCCGGTCACCGCCTGCGCCTCCGGCGCGACGGCCATCAGCATCGCCCGCGATCTGCTGGACAGCGACCAGTGCGACATCGTGGTGGCAGGCGGCGCCGAATCCGTGCTCACCCCCCTCGTCGTCACGGCGTTCGCCCGGATGGGCGCCCTCTCCACCCGGTCCGACGACCCGGCGAGCGCCTCCCGCCCGTTCGCGGCCGACCGCGACGGCTTCGTCATGGGCGAGGGCGCCGCCATGCTCGTACTGGAACGCGAAGCGGACGTGACTGCCCGGAGCGGGCGCACCCGCGCGCTGCTCGTCGGGGCCGGCTCCAGCACCGATGCCTACCACCCCACCGCGCCCGAACCCGACGGTCGGGGTGCGCAGCGGGCGGTGGAGGATGCCCTGCGGCAGGCCGGCTGGACACCCGGTGAGGTCGATCACGTCAACGCCCACGGCACGTCCACCCTGCTCAACGACGCGATGGAGACCGCCCTCATCGGCCGGCTCTTCCCGCACGCGCCCACGGTCACCGCACCCAAGGGCGTCGTCGGGCACACCCTCGCGGCAGCCGGGGCCATCGAGGCCGTGGCCACCGTGCTGACGCTGGAGCACGGGCTCGTCCCGCCGATCGCCAACCTCGACTCGGTGACCGACGCGTTCGAGCTCGACTGCGTGGTGAAGGAGCCGCGCGGCCAGTGCGTCGAGACCGTCGTGAGCCACTCCTTCGGCTTCGGCGGGCACAATGTCGCGCTGGCCTTCCGGCGTGCCTGACGGGCCATCACCAGCAGTGAGGGGAGGTCCTGTTCCGCACGTGCTCACGTGCTCACGTGGTTCGCGTCGGGCCGGACCCGCGGCAGGCCGAAAGCCGCCATCCGCTTCTCCTCGTAGGAGAGGAACCCGAGGCTCCGGTAGAAGGCGGCGTGGTTCCTGCCCTCCGGCGTCGATTCGTGGTCGAACGCGACGCCTGTTCGAGGTCTCCGTGGCCGGCTGTCGGCGTGATCCTGGCTGCTCTGGCCGGGGGACTCTCGGCACCGGCCCGCACGCACTTCTTCACCACGCTGTGGCGTCTGGTCGGCGGCCACGCGCACCACAGCGAGCAGGCCCTGGGGCGGGACAGCCTCGGTGACGAGTGCCGGGCCAGGGCCCGGGAGGGCCTGTGGCTGATCGTGCGGCTCGGGATCACCGGCAGTGCGGACGACGCGGACACCGCGGCCGACATCTGTGAGCTCGTCGATCCCGACGACGAGAGATCCTCCTACTACCAGGCCCTGCCGCGTGAACGTGCCGTTGCCAAGGCCAAGCGCCGACATGCTCGATGACGACAGACCTCGCCCGACCGGACGTCGCGGACAGGCGCTCGGCCTGTTGTACGGCGCGAGCCGACGCCCGGGGCGAGGCTCGCTGGTGCCGCGTCGCGACGGGGCAAACCTTGGCTGACGCGGCACTGGATCAGGCGGGGGGAAGCGGGAGCGGACGGTGGCATGGCGGTGCTCGGCCGACGGGCGACGAGGGGTGTCCTCGCCGTTCCGTGATCGTTCAACGGAGCATGACCCCTCTCCCCGCCGCGGCGCTGCCGCCTGCCGCCACGGACGCGCTGCGTGCCGTGATCTTCGGCCCCGACTTCCGCCGCGAGCACGCCTTCTGGCGCCGCCTGACCACCACCGAGCCCTTCCGGAGCGGTACATGCTCCACCTCGGATGATCAACTCGCTCTCTCCTACGAGAGGTTGCGGCTGATCAACCGCTCCCTCGACAGTGCGGCCCGGCTCGCCTGTGACGTACGCGCCCTCACTGCGATGCACGAGTGGATCGGGCCGGTCGATCCCACCCTCGCCACAGTGGCGGGGATTCACTACAACCTGTTCCTCGGCAGTCTGCTCGACCACGACCCCGAGGGCCGCCGCGATCTTTCCGGTCCGTTGCACATGGACGAGATCGGCACCTTCCTCTGTACGGAGGTCGCGCACGGCAACGACGCGACCGAGGTGGAGACGACCGCCACGTACGACCGCGCGCGCGACGGATTCGTGCTGCGCACCCCGCACGCGGGCGCGCAGAAGTTCATGCCCAACACCAGCCCGGTGGGCGGCCCCAAGAGCGGGCTGGTCGCCGCCCGGCTCGTCGTCGACGGGAGTGACCACGGCGTCTTCCTCCTGCTGGTCCCGCTCACGGACGCCGTCGCCGCCCTCCCGGGCGTACGGGTGCGCAGGCTGCCGGCCCGGATGGGTTCGCCGGTGGACCACTGCCTCACCTCGTTCGACGACTGCTTCGTGCCCCGTGCGGCGCTGCTCGCCGGTCCTCAGGGACACGTGGGAGAGGGCGGCGAGTTCTCCGGCGCGCTGCCGAGCAGGCGGCGGCGCCTGCTCGTCTCCATCCGCAGGGTCACCCCCGGCAAGCTGGCCATGAGCGCCTGCGCGGTCGGCTCGGCGCGCGTCGCGCTCGCCGTCGCCGTGCGCTACGCCGGGCACCGTACGGTCTCGGGCCCACGCGGCACCGGTGCGGTTCCCGTGTACGCCCACCGCACCCACCACGGCCCACTGGCCGAGGCGTTGGCGACGGTCTTCGCGATGAGTCTGCTGCACCGCCGCGCGCTCGACCGCTGGGAGGCGAGCGCGGACGGGAGCGACCGGGGGGCGGCGGAGCGGCTGGTCGCCGTCGCCAAGGGGTGGATCACCTGGCGGGCGAGGGACGTGATCGTCGAATGCCGTGAACGCTGCGGCGCGCAGGGACTGCTGGAGCACAACGGGCTCGCCGCGCTGGTCACCGGCATCGAGGGCACCATCACCGCCGAGGGCGACAACCTCCCCACGCACGCCAAGGCGGCGGCCGAGATGCTGCTCCTGGCGCCACCAGCCCCGGTGCACACCGCCGACGGGGCGACGGGGCCGGCCGGCCTCCGGGACCCGGCCTTCCTGCGCGGGCTGCTCGCCGCCGTGGAGGCCCTCCGCTTCGCGCGGGCCCGGACGCGGATGGGCGCCGCCCCACCCGGGGACGCGCTCGGCCGTTGGAACGCGGCTTCGGGCGCCGCCCTGCGGGGGGTGGAGGAGTACGCGGCACGGCAGGCGGCCGAAGCG
>NZ_JBHWZJ010000078.1:0-24284 GCF_042728415.1 Streptomyces sp. NPDC060198
CTCCGTCGTGGCGGGCGCGCCGCACCCGCGACGACGTGGCGGGCGAGCGGCTCTGGTCGGCGTCCCAGCAGCTCACCGGGGTGACGTACCCGGGGCTGTGAACCGGGGCGGCGCCGGGGCTGTGAACCGGCGCCCGGGGGACGTCAGGAGCGTTCGGCGACCGCGGCCGGGTCCATCCACATGACCTCCCACACGTGGTGGTCCGGGTCCTGGAAGGAGCGGCCGTACATCGTGCCGTAGTCCTGGGTCGCGCCGGCCGGGAAGCCTCCGGCGGCCAGTGCCGCGTCGACGGTCTCGTCCACCTCGGCGCGGCTCTCCGCGCTCAGACAGAGCATGACCTCCGTCGTCTTCGCGGCGTCCGCGATCTCCTTGGTGGCGAAGTCCTTGAAGCGCGGTTCGGTGAGCAGCATGGCGTAGATCGTGTCGCTGATGACGACGCAGGCGGCGTGCTCGTCGGTGAAGCCGGGATTGCAGTGGTAGCCGAGCTTCTCGAAGAAGGCCTTGCTGACGTCCAGGTCCTTCACCGGGAGGTTCACGAAGATCATCTTTTCCATGGTGGTCCCACTCCTCCGTTCGCCGCCGCCGGGATTCGGCGACGGTCCGGCGCCCCGGGGCTGTCCCCCTCGGGTGGCTCGGCCATCCTGGCTTCGCCACCGCGCGCTCTCGAAGAGGTAGACGGCCCACACGCCGGGAACTCATCGCCCGGAGCACAGGATCGCCTCGGAAAGAATGAACTTTGCAGACTGTGCATTTTTGCATAGCATGCATCTTCGTGACCTCCTCTCCCCCGCCGCCCGGCCTGCGCGAACGCAAGAAGCGCGCGACCCGCGAAGCGCTGGCCGACACGGCTCTACGCATGGCGGCCGAGCACGGGCTCGACCAGGTGACGGTCGAAGCGGTCACCGCGGCGGTCGGCGTCTCGGTACGGACCTTCTTCAACTACTTCGCCCACCTCGACGACGCGATCCTCGTACCCGACCCGGACAGCGCCGCACGGACCCGCGCCGCGGTCCTCTCGGCCCCGGCCGGCCTCGGCCCGCTCGCCGTGCTCCGCCGGGTACTCGGGGAGGAACTGGCTCACTTCGAGGACGCGCCGGAGCGGTGGGAACTCCAGTGCACCGTGCTGGACCGCACCCCGGCGCTCTTCCCCCGCTTCCTCGCGGCGCGCGGCGCGGACGAGGAGGCGCTGATCGCAGCGGTGGCCGAACGCCTCGGCCAGGACACCAAGACCGATCTGCGTCCCCGGCTGCTGGTGCACGCCACCATCGCCACCGTGCGGGCCGCCGTGGAGATCTGGACCGCCACCGGCCGGACCCGCGCCTTCCTGACCCTCTACGACGAAGCGTTCGACGAGCTCGCCGCCGGTCTCGGCGACTGACGGGTACGTCGAACCGTCACACACTCCGCCGGCCCGCCCTCCGGGCCGGCCCGTCCGCCGCTCCCCCGGAGCCGGTCGCACCATCAGAAACCAGAGGTACGCCAGCCGATGTCCGCTGCAGTGACGCCCGAAGCCCGGGAGTCCTCAACCATGAACCACCGTCAGATAATCCAGGCCATGTCCGGGCTCATGGCCGGAATGTTCGTGGCCATCCTCGCCTCGACGGTCGTCGCCAACGCGCTTCCGCGCATCATCACCGACCTGCACGGCAGCCAGTCCGCGTACACCTGGGTGGTCACCGCCGAGCTGCTGGCGATGACGGCGACCGTGCCGGTGTGGGGGAAGCTCTCCGACCTCTACGACAAGAAGCTGCTGCTCCAGTGCTCCCTGTCGATGTTCGTCGTCGGCTCGCTGGTCGCCGGCTTCTCCCACAGCGTCACCGTGCTCATCATCAGCCGGGTGCTCCAGGGCATCGGCGCCGGCGGTCTCACCGCGCTCGCCCAGGTCGTGATGGCCTCGATCATCCCGCCGCGTGAACTCGGCAAGTTCTCCGGCATCTTCGGCGCCGTCTTCGCGGTCGGCACCGTCGCCGGCCCGCTGATCGGCGGCGTGCTCGTCGACACCTCGTGGCTCGGCTGGCGCTGGTGCTTCTTCATCGGCGTACCGTTCGCGCTGCTCGCGATCTTCCTGCTGCAGAAGACGCTCAAGCTGCCCGTGGTCCGCCGCGAGGCGAAGATCGACTACCTCGGCGCCTTCCTCATCATGGCCGGGGTCAGCGCCCTCCTGCTCTGGGTGACGCTCGGCGGCTCGAAGTTCGACTGGGTCTCCGGCCCGTCGGCCGCGCTCGTCCTCGGCGGTGCCGTCCTGATCGCGCTCGCCGTCCTGGTCGAGTCGAAGGTCCAGGAGCCGATGATCCCGCTGAGCATCTTCCGCAACCGGACCGTCTCCCTGACCACCGTGGCGAGCTTCCTCGTCGGTGTGGCGATGTTCGGCGGCACGGTCTTCCTGTCGCAGTACTTCCAGATCTCGCTGGGCAAGTCCCCCACGACCGCCGGTCTGATGAGCCTGCCGATGATCCTCGGCCTGATGGTCTCCACCACCGTCGCCGGGCAGATCATCAGCAGGCGCGGCAAGTGGAAGGCGTTCCTGGTCGCCGGCGGCATCATCATGACCGCCGGTATGTGCCTGCTCTCCACGATCGGCGCCGGTACGTCCTTCCTCGTCATCGCGCCCTGCATGGCCGTGCTGGGTGTCGGCGTCGGCATGCTGATGCAGAACCTGGTCCTCGCCGCGCAGAACGACGTGCCCGCCGCCGAACTCGGTGCGGCGACGTCCACCCTCTCCTTCTTCCGCAGCCTCGGCGGCGCGGTGGGCACCAGCGCGCTCGGCGCGGTCCTCAGCCACCGGGTCGCGTCCGAGCTGGAGAAGGGCTTCGGCAGCTCCGCGTCGGGCGGCGGCGACGGGGCCATCCCCGACCTCGCGACCCTGCCGGAGTCGGCCCGCGTGATCGTGGAGAACGCGTACGGCGTCGCGACGGGTTCCGTCTTCCTCGCCGGTGCGCCCTTCGCGCTGCTCGCGCTGGTCGCGGTCCTCTTCGTCAAGGAGAAGCCGCTGAAGACCAAGAGCGGTCTGGAGCGGCTCGCCGAGGAGGGCGAGCAGCAGCCGCCCGCCGTGCCGGTGCACTGACCCACCCCGCCCCTGCACAGCCGATCAGGGCCGGTTCCGGATGTCTCCGGAGCCGGCCCTGATCCGTACGCCCTCTCCTGCCGCCCCTACTCCTTCGGGCGGCCGGGCTCCGTCGGGGACTTCCCGCGCGACGGCTTCCCGTGCACGGGCCTCGTGTGCGCGGGCTTCGACGCCCCCGGCTTCGCCGGTGCGAGGGTGGTCGCGGCGGGCCCGTACGTCCGTACGTAGTCGAAGTCGGCCACCGCGCCCGTGTGGTTGTCGGAGATCAGACCGATCCTGAGATCACCCTTGACCGGCAGCGTCCACACCCCGCTCAGCGTCCAGTGCACGCCGTCACGGCTGGAGGAGGCGCGGACCTCGTGCTCCTGGTTCGCGGTGTCGAGGTGGTGGGTGAGCCGCAGCCAGAGGGTGTCGGCGGTCGGGCCGCCGAACATCGGCGCGTTGGCGACGGCGGTCGGCGGGGTGGTGGTGGGGCGTTCGCCCTCCTTGCCGAACTCGGTCACGTGGAGCATGGCTCCGTTGCCGTTGTTGAGCGGCAGCACCGAGTGGGTGAGCTTGAACCAGCGGTCGTCGTTCTCGTAGAGCACCAGCCCCGCCTGCTGGGCGTTGGTGGTGGGGGTGAAGTGCAGCTTGGTCTCCACCGTGTAGTCGCCCGTGGGTGCGGGGCGCAGCAGGACCGGGGCGGTGTTGTCGCCGAGGTACAGCTCGGTGTCGGAGGTGGGCCAGGAGAGCGCGCCGTTCACCATGGTGGTGCCCGCGGCGGGGCCGCGCACCCAGCTCCAGGCGGAGCCGGTCGTGGTGCCGGGGAGGGTCGTGGTGCCGAACTCGTCGCTGTAGGCGGGGAGCAGGGCTCCGGGCCGGGCGACGGGGGCCCGCTCCGTGACCGGGGTGAAGAGCGCGGTGGCGCCGACGTTGTCGGCCTCGGCCCCCGCGCCCTTGGCGGCGGCGGAGACCGATCCGGCGTGGACGGCCGCGGCGGGCAGGGTGCGGGTCTGCTCGGCGACGGGGTCGCGGAGCCGGTCGCCGGTGACCTCCACGGTGAGCCGGGTGCCCCGGATCTCGGCGGAGACGGTGTGCCAGGTGTTCCAGGAGAACCCGGTGGGCAGGGCGCTGAGCTGGTCCGCCTGGGCGACGCCCTTCACCCGGACCTCGGTGACCAGGGCGTTCTTCGCCCGGTCCAGCCAGACGGCGACCCGGTTGTCGGCGTCGGTGTGGGCGAGGGTCAGTCCCGCCGCACCCCCGTCGGCGGTGACCCGGAGGTCGGCCTCGGCGCGGACGGCGGCGGGGGCGGTGCCGTTGGAGACCAGATAGCCGGGGGAGGTGGAGCCCGCGGCGGGGGCGTACCGGACGAAGCCGTGGCCGTCGGTCTCGCCGGCGGTGGTCCAGCCGGCCGGGGTGGCGCCCTGGGTGCGCCAGCCGGTGAGGCCGGTCTCGAAGGTGCCGCCGGCGCTCCAGGTGGTGGCGGGTGCGGCGGTCGGGGTGTCCGAGGGGCCGGTACCGGCGCGGACGACGGGCCAGCCGTCGATCCAGTCGAGCCGGTCGATCAGCATCGGGCGCCGGGACAGCTTGAGGGTGCCGCCGGAGGCCGGGGCGAGGTCGGGCGATTCGGACGGGATGCCGTGGTAGACGAGCCAGTCCTGACCGGACAGGTCGGTCTGGATGGCGTTGTGGCCGGGACCGATCCACCGGTCGCCGTTGGCTCCGACGACCACGCCGCCCTTGCTGCCCAGGGCCATCAGGTCGGTGCCCTCGTCGTCGGTGAAGGGGCCGGTGGGGCTGGTCGAGCGGCCTGCCTTCACCTGGTAGCCGCTGTACGCGCCGTCGCAGCAGCCCGCGTCCGAGTAGAAGAGGTAGTAGTAGCCGTCGCGCCGGACGACGAACCCGCCCTCGACCCGCCGGCCGCGCGCGACCTGGGTGACGGCGCCTTCGACGCGGGTGCGGTCGCCGTTCATCTTCGCGACGCAGATGGTGTCGTAACTGCCCCAGTAGAGATAGGGAGTTCCGTCGATGTCGGTGAACTGCGCCTGGTCGATGCTGCCGGTGGGGCAGCCGCTGGGCGTGGGCAGCACCGCGCCCTTGTCGGTCCACGGGCCGGTGGGCGTGGGGCCGGTGACCAGGCCGACGGTGCCCCGGCCGGGGACGGAGTAGTAGAGGTAGTACTGGCCGAAGGCGTAGTGGATGTCCGGCGCCCAGAGCCGCGAGCCCTGGAGCCAGGCGGGCCGGGTCTGAGGCGTGAAGACCTCACCGGCGTAGCTCCAGCTCACCATGTCCGAGGAGCGCAGGATCGGCAGGATGCGCTCGCCGTCCTCGCCCTGGGACTGGAAGACCGGGTTCTGGGTGCCGTAGGCGTACCAGTAGCCGTCCTTGCCCCGGATCATCGCGGGGTCGGGGAAGGTGTCGACGGTCCCGGCGGTGACCGGGTTGGTGTACGTGGCCGGGGCTGCGGCGGCCCGGGGGGCCTCGGCCGCGTGCTGATCCTGCGGCCGGTGGGCCGCCTCGGCTCCGTAGGAGGGCGCCGAGGCCAGGGTGAACAGGCAGATCAGCGCTGTCGCCGGGGCCGCCCAGCGGGGCAGTCTGCGGGGCCGTGCGGTGGTGCTGCGGGTGCGTCTCATCACATCTCCGTGGTCGCCGTGGTGCCCGTGGCCGTCGCGCCCGCCGGGTGGGTGCGGGCCGGTGCGGCCGGGGTCGTGCCGGCCGGTTCGAAGGAGCTGAGGGTGACGTCGGCGTCCGAGCCGCCGATGTCGTACATCGACGTCATCCAGTGGTAGAAGTTGTCGCCCCGGTCGCGCAGCAGCGTGTAGAGCCGCCGCATCAGCCGGTCGCGCACGTGCGCCGACTCGGGGTCCTGGTAGCGGTTCTCCAGCTCGTGGGGGTCGTCCACGAGGTCGTACAGCTCGTTCACGGACTCCGGGTTGACGACCAGCTTGTAGCGGTCGTCGCGGATCATCCGCTGCGGGTACGGGAAGTGGTGGCCGTGGAACTCGGCCACCAGTTCCGGCGCCCAGTCGGGGTGTTCGCCGCGCACCAGCGGGAGGAGCGAGCGGCTGTCCACGGCCTGGGAGGGATCGATCCCGGCCAGGTCGAGCAGGGTCGCGGTGCAGTCGGTGAGGCTGACGAGTTCGTCGCGTACCTGGGGCGCCGCGCCGGGAACGCGCACGATCCCGGGGATGCGGTAGATGTCCTCGTACATCGCCGGGCCCTTGTCGTGCAGCCGGTGGGCGCCGGTGAACTCGCCGTGGTCGGCGGTGAAGAACACCGACGTGGCGTCTTCCAGGCCGAGTTCGTCCAGACGGGTCAGGATGCGCCCGATCTGCTCGTCGATGAGGGTGACGTAACCCCAGTAGACGGCGACGAGTTTGCGGCTGACCTCCAGCGGCATGGTGTCGAAGGCCCAGTGCGCGCTGTAGTTGGCCTGTACCGGTGGCTTGTTCTCGAAGGTCTCGTGGATCGACGGCGGCAGCTCGACCGAGTCGGGGTCGTACAGGTCGAAGTAGGAGTCGGGCAGCAGATAGGGCAGGTGCGGGCCGAAGAAGTGGGTGGCCAGGAAGAAGGGCCGCCCGTCCGCCGCGTACGCCTCCAGCTGCTCGATGGCGCGGGTGGCGAGGTAGTACTCGAAGGTCGCCTCCACCGGCTGGTGCAGCCGGGCGGCCAGCAGGTTCCCCGGGTTGCCTGCCGGTGCCGTCCCCCGGATGTGGTCGGAGATGCGGTACGGGGGCAGGCCCCGCTCCTCCAGGTAGGCGAGGTAGTCGGGGTGGTCGACGGGGTTGTGCCAGCCGGGCAGGTCGGGGCCGTCGAAGCCGTAGGAGGCGGCGTTGCGGCGGGTGCCGCCGTGCCACTTGCCGATCAGCCCGAGCTGGTAGTCGCGTTCCCGCAGGGCGGCCGGGAAGGTGAAGACGTCGTCCCGCAGGTCCTCCAGATAGCCCACGTTCCGCTCGTAGTTGGCGAGCAGCCGGTGGCGGAAGGGGGCCTGGCCGGTGAGCAGGCTGGCGCGGGCGGGGGTGCAGATGGCGGTCGGGGTGTAGAACCGGTCGAAGCGGGTGCCGGTGGCGGCGAGCCGGTCCAGGTTCGGTGTTTCGACGTGCGGGTTGCCGTAGGCGCCGAGGGTGTCCACCCGGTGCTGGTCGGTCATGAGGAACAGCAGGTTCACTTGGCGTACGCCTTCGTGTAGAGGTCGCCCTCGTAGTACGTGTCCGACTTCGGCACGGACTTCAGCTGGCCGGTGGACACGAAGAACTCGCCGAGACCGTCCAGCCAGGACGCGACGGTCCCGTCACCGGTCTTCGCCACCAGGTCGGCGGTGGTCATCGTCTTCACGTTGGCGGCGTCGGCGGCGACCTTGGCGCGGTCGACCTTCAGCAGCTTCGCGGCGGCGTCGATCGCCTCCTCGGGGTGGGCGGCCCGGTAGTCGTTGGCCTGCTGGAGGACCTTGACGACCTTGGTGGTGAGGCCCTTGTCGGTCTTGGTGCCCGAGACGAACGCGGTGGGGAACGCCTTGTCGGAGAAGTCCTTGGTGGAGCCGACCTCGTTGAGGCCGGGCTTCTTCGCCTTGATGGAGTCGATGAGCGGGTACCAGAGGCCGGCGCCGTCGATCTGCCCGGAGACGAAGGCGGAGACCACGGTGGCCGGGTCCATCGGGACCTTCGTGATGTCCTCGGGCTTCATCCCGGCCTTCTGGAGTGCCAGGTTGAGGACCATCTCTCCGGAGGTCCCGGCGGGGACGCCGACCTTCTTGCCCTTGAGGTCCTGGATGCTCTTGATGCCGGGCTGGGCGATGACCCGGTCCGCGTAGGCGAGGGTGTTCACGGCGACGACCTCGGCCTTGCCGGTGGCGGGCAGCCACATCGCGCCGGGGCCTATGTAGCCGAAGTCGAGGGAGCCGCCGCCGAGCGCCTGGATCTGCAGCGGGCCGTTGGTGAAGACGCTGTACTGCGGCGAGAGTCCTTCCTTCTTCCACAGGCCCTGCTGGTCGGCGATGGCGAGCAGGCTGGCGCCGTTGTAGTCGCTGATGTAGCCGAAGCGCACCTTGGCGGTCCCGCCCCCGTCGGCGGAGGCGCCGGAGTCCCCGGAGCATCCGGTGACGGAGAGTGCCAGGATGGACACGGCGGCGGCGGCCGTGAGGGCGCGCGGGGAGAGACTCATGGCGGAACGATCCTTCGGTGGGTGTGGGTGTGCGGAGGAAGACGGGGTCCGGCGAACCGGTCAGACCGCTGCGGGCTGGTGGTAGACGGCCTGCCAGACGGCGTTGCGGATGTCGGCGAACTCCGGTGAGAGCCGGACCTCTTCGGTGCGCGGGTACGGCAGGCCGACGTCGATGACCTGGTGGATACGGCCCGGCCGGGCGGCCATCACGATGACGCGTCCGGCGAGGTAGACGGCCTCGTCCACGTCGTGGGTGATGAAGAGGACGGTCCGCCGGTCGCGGCTCCAGGTGTCCAGCAGCTGGTCCTGCAGCTGCACCCGGGTGAGCGCGTCCAGCGCGCCGAACGGCTCGTCCATCAGCAGGACCTGGGGATCGACGGCGTAGGCGCGGGCGATGGCGCACCGCTGCTTCATGCCGCCGGAGAGCGTCTTGGGCAGGGCGTCGGCGAAGTCGCCGAGGCCGACCAGCTCGATCGCCCGCTGAGCCCGCACCGTGCGCTCCGCCGCCGGCACGGAGGCGAGCTTGAGCCCGAACTCGACGTTGCCGCGCACGGTCAGCCAGGGGAAGAGGGCGTACTGCTGGAAGATCACGCCGCGTTCGGGGCCGGGCCCGGTGACCGGCTTCCCGTCGACCAGGACCGTACCGGAGGTGGGCTCGGCGAGTCCGGCGGCCAGGTTCAGGAGGGTGCTCTTGCCACAGCCGGAGGGGCCGACGACGGTGACGAACTCCTCGTCGCCGATGTCCAGCGAGACGTCGTCGAGCGCGGTGAAGACCGTGTTCTTCACGGGGTAGGTCCGGGAGACCCCGCGGAAGGAGATCTTGGCGTTCATCGGGTTTCCTGCCAGTGGGTGAGGCGTCGTTCGGCGACGAGGAGCAGCCGGTCCATCAGCAGGCCGAGCACTCCGATGGAGATCAGTCCGACGAAGATGGTGGGGAGGTCGTAGTAGAGCTGGGCCTGCTGCATGCGGAAGCCCAGGCCCTCGGGGGCGGCGATGAGTTCGGCGGCGACCAGGGTCCCCCAGGCGGAGCCGAGACCGATCCGCATGCCGACCAGGATGAACGGCGCGGACGCGGGGACCACGACCTTGAGGAAGATCGTCCCGTCCTTCGCGCCGAGCACCCGTGCCGCGTCGATCAGGGTGCGGTCGACTCCGACGACCCCCTGGAAGGCGGCGAGCACACTGGAGAGGAACGCGGCGAGGAAGATCACGAAGATCTTGGGCGTCTCGCCGATGCCCATGAGCACGATGGTGAGCGGGATCAGGGCCAGCGGCGGGACGGTACGGAAGAACTGGACGTACGGCTCCAGCAGCCCCCGGGCCACCGGGTACCAGCCCATCAGGAACCCGACCGGTACGGCGGCCAGAGTGCCCAGCGCGAAGCCGGTGAGCACCCGGCGCACGCTGGCGAGGGCGTCGTCGGCGAGGGTGCCGTCGGCGATCATCTCGCCCGCCCGGGAGAGGACTTCGCCGGGGCCGGGCAGCACGTCGTAGCCGAGGGGGTTCAGCAGCGCCCAGACACCGAGGCCCACGGCGAGCGCGACCAGGTTGAGCCCGAGCGAGGAGAGGAGCGCCCGCGGGCCGCGCCTGCCGGTGGGAGCCGCGCGGCCGCCGCCGGGCGGGACGGGCGCGGGGGCCTCGGGGGTGGGGGCTTCCTTGACCAGGGGCCGGGAGGGGGATGTCATGCGTCGTCCTCGGGGAGTGCCGGGCCCGGGTAGCGGGCGAGCAGCGGCGATTCGTGCAGGGCCAGGGCGACGCCGCCGTGCGCGCCGCCCGCTTCGCCGAGCGCGGCGGGGCGCAGCGTCACGCGGTCCCGGGCGAGTGGCAGGACGTGGGCGTCGAGCGCCTCGGCGACCGGGCCGAGCAGGGCGTCGCCGGCCTCGGCGAGTTCACCGCCGAGCACGATGGTGCTGGGGCCGAGGGCGCCCACGACGGAGGCGAGTACGGTCCCGACGAAGGTCCCCGCGGTGCGCAGCACCTCCTCGGCGGCCTCGTCCCCCGCCTCCAGCGCGGCCAGGAAGGCGGTGAAGTCCTCTGCGCCGCCGCCCCGTGCGCGGTACGCGGTGAGTACGGCCCCGACGGACGCGACGGTCTCCAGGCATCCGGTGCCGCCGCATTCGCAGGGCCGCCCGCCCGGGTCGGCGGTGATGTGGCCGAGTTCGCCGGCGAGCCCGTCGACGCCCCGGTGCAGGGCGCCGTTGACGACGAGACCGCCGCCGACACCGTGCGAGAGCCGCAGGTAGAGCACGTCGGGGCTGCCCGCGGCGGCGCCCCAGGTGGCCTCGGCGAGGGCGGCGAGGCGGGTGTTGTTGTCGATGAGGACGGGGGCGCCGAAGCGGGTGGTCAGCAGCTCCACGAGGTCGGCGAGCGCGCCCCCGTGGCCGCCGCCCGGCCGGGTGACCCCGTGCCCCTGTGGCGTACGCCCGTCCTCGGCCTCCGTCTCCGTGCGGCGCACCGGCCCGACGACGCCCACGCCGACCGCCCCGGTGGTGCCGAGGGCGGAGAGGCGCAGAGCTCCTCCGGCCAGCGAGGCGACCAGCTTCTCGGCGAGGTCGACGCGGCCCTCCCAGGGGAGGTCCGGCGGGTGCGGGAGGCTGGCCGAACCGATGACCTCGTGCGCGACGTTGGCGGCGGCCACATGGACCGAGCGCCGCGCGAAGTCGATGCCGAGCGCCTGTCCGGCGGCCGGGTCCAGGGTCAGGTGCTCGACGGGCCGGCCGCGTTTGCGCGGTCCGGGATCGGCCGCGCCGGGGACCACCGCACCGCCCGCGACGAGGGTCGCCACGATGTCGTACAGCGTGGTGCGCGAGAGCCCCGAGAGCCGCCCCAGCTCGGCGCGGCTCAACTGCCCGTGCCGGCGCAGCAGGCCGAGCACGCGCTCTTCGTGACCCCGCCTCAGCTGCGCGAGGGGACCTCTGTGGGAGTGCATGACCCCCAGCATGGAGAGATCCGAATTTTTTCGTCAACCTCCCGGAAAAATGTTCATGCTGCCGCAATGAGGGACGCGCACCGCGCGTTTCCCCGGTCGCGGGGGCGGTGGGGCCGCGCCCACCGGACGACGCCACGTCCGGTGGGGTGTCCGGCTGGGAGCACCGGCCACCGATCCGTGCTCCCGGGTCGGTGACCGCTGGACGAAAGGCTTCGCGGGGCCGTCCGCCGCCTCCTACGCTCGGGCCATGACGACTACACACACCTATGACGTCTCGGTCGAGTGGACGGGCAACCTCGGTTCGGGCACGGACGGTTACGCGTCCTTCAGCCGCGACCACGAGATCCTCGGCGACGGCAAGGACGGGATCTCGGCCTCGTCCGATCCCGCGTTCCGCGGCGATCCGGCCCGATGGAACCCCGAGGAGCTGCTGGTCTCCTCCCTCGCCCAGTGCCACATGCTCTGGTACCTGCACCTCTGCGCGGTCGGAGGGGTCGTCGTCACCGACTACGAGGACAACGCCCACGGAGTGATGACCATGGACGAGACCGGTGGGGGCGGCCGGATCACCCATGTCGTGCTGCGCCCCGAGGTGACGGTCACCGACGCGTCGATGGTGGAGAAGGCCCGCGCGCTGCACGGCGAGGTCCCCGCGCTCTGCTTCATCGCCCGCTCGGTGAACTTCCCCGTCACCCACGAACCCGTCGTCCACGTCCAGGAGGACTGAACGGCTTCCCGGCCGGGCCCGACGGCGCCCGGGGAACGGCCCGCGCCCCGGAGGCTCGGTTTCCACGGGTCGCGGGCCGTTCTGGTCGTGTCACGCTCCGGCCAGCAGCGCCTCCAGTGCACCGGCCGGCTCCGGGTGCCGGGCGAGGAGCGCGGCGCCCGCCGGGGCGGGGGCGGCCGTCTCCCATCCGCCGTCGCAGCCCAGCAGCACGGCCAGCGCGTCGCAGCTCTCCGGGTGCGCGGCGAGCAGGGCGGCGCCGGTACCCGCACCGGTACCGGCGTCGGGGCGCCGGGGCGCCGCCGCCGGCAGCTCGCGCCAGGGCGGTACGAAGGTGTCCAGCGCGTCGAGGCGCCCGGGGAAGATCCGCCCGGCCTCCCGGATCAGCAGCGGGGCGAGGTCGGCGCCCTCGGCCCGCAGAGTGGTGATGAGCGTCGGCAGCCAGGGCAGCAGGACCCGGTCGGGGAGGCGTGCGAAGGCGTTCGAGACGGCCTCCACGACGAAGTCGGTGAGCTGCGGCACCGGCTCCAGGGCGTGCAGGAACCCGCTGAGGTAGCGCGGATAGGCGGGCACCACCAGGGGGTTGGCCAGCAGTCCGTCGCACCGTGCGCGCAGTTCCTCCCGGGAGAGCTGCCCGAGGTGCGTGCGGGCCGCCCACAGCAGGGCCACCCGGGCGGGCTCCTCGGGGTGCGACTGGGCGAGGGCCAGCTCCAGCTGGGTCCGGTCGCAGCCGAGCGAGAGCGCCAGCCCTTCCATGGAGAAGAGGAAGCCCAGCGTGGCGGCGACCTGGCGACCGGTCGCTCCCTCGTCGGTGAAGGCGGTCGGCAGCAGGGTGCAGTAGTGCGCGTACCCGGCCTTGACGAAGGACTCGATCCACGGCGGGAGCACCGGCTCGCTGGTGCGGTAGTACGCCAGCAGCCGGCGGATCCGGCTCAGCACCTCGGGGGCGCCGTCCACGCCGCGCTCGGTGGTGAGCACCTCCAGGGCGCGGGCGCCGAGTTCGGCGGCGAGGCGTCCGCCGCGCAGGTGGAGCGTGGCGTCCTCCACCGCCCCGAGCACGGCCGCGGTCGTCGCCTGCGGGGCGTACGCGGCCTTCCGCAGCCGCTGTTCCAGGACCTGTTCGATGCTGACGCCCTCGTACCCCAGCTCGATCAGGGCGCGTTGGTTGGTGCCGAGGGCGAGGTCCCAGGACTCCTGGAGGGAGCGTTCACCGAGCCTCCGCTCCCCCATGATCGGCCGGGCGGTGTCCTCGGGCATCAGCCGGCGCAGCATCCAGAGCACGTCGGAGCAGCGCTCCAGCTCGGGCCGGGAGGCGATGTCGAGCAGTGCCCGGCGCACCCCGCGCTGCTGGAGGTCGAGCCCCAGCGGGGCGAGCCGGTCGTGCACGTCGCGGGCGAGCGGCGGCAGCGAGTCGTAGCCGACCCGGCCGATCCGGTCGCCGCCCATCATGATCTCCACGAGCCGGACGACGTCCCGGCGCCCGGGGACGGCGTCCTTCTCGATGCAGGTGACGGCCGCGTCCTGGAAGTCGTACGGGGTGGGGCGGGCCCGGTCGCGCATCCCCGCCAGCAGGATCGAGGTCTCGAAGACGGCGATGGCATCGGCGGTGGAGGCGAGATAGCCGTTGCGGCGGGCGGCGCGCACGATCTCCACGGACCAGCCGAGGAGTTCGGCCTCGTCCAGGCCGTCCAGTACGGGCGCCAGGCGCAGGAATCCGGAGAGCCGGTCGGGGACGGCGGCCTGTTCCGCCGCGAGTGCCGGGGTCCGGTCCTGCAGCGGGGCCTTCGGTGCCGTCCGCGCGGCCTTCTTCGCGCCCGCCTGGCCGGCCAGGCGGTAGGGCTTCACCCGGGTGCGCTTGAGGTTCTTCGTCCACTGGGTCGCGGCGATCGACACCGACCCCGGGGCGAGGCCGAACTGCGCCTCGATGGCGGTGTGGCTGGAGGGGATCAGGCCGTAGCTCCAGACGCTGGCGCTCGGCGGGCTGATCTCGAACCCGTCGGCGCCCGCCACGCCGAACTCGGCGACGCGGCTGGCCGCGTGGAAGGCGCCGCAGACGTAGAGGCAGTCGGCGGGGTCGGTACCGGTCGCGGCCAGGTGCTCCCGCATCCGGGTCCACATGTACCGTTCGCGGTCCTCGTCCACGCGGGTGCGCCGCGCGTCCTCGGGTGCGAGGCGCCGGAACAGGCTGCCGATCAGCAGCATGATCTGCCGGTACGTGTCGTGGTCGGCGTCGCCGAGCGGGAGTTCGACGTACTGGTGCCACCACTCCGACCAGTGCCGGACCCGCCCGTGGTGCAGCAGGTACTCCTCCAGTTCGGCGAAGCGCGGGCGCAGGTCGCCGATCTCCACGCCGACCGCGTCCCCGTGCAGCGCGGCCTCCTCCTCGGTGGAGGAGGGTGTGGCGTGTGCCGGGGGCGTCTCCTCGGCCTCGTCGGCGCGCTCCTGCCATTGGAAGACGTGGTCCGACGACCGGTCCACGAGGACCAGTTCGACGCCCGGGGTGTCCAGCGCGTAGGCGATGGCCTGGTACTCGGCGGACGCCTCCGTGATCGGCGCGACCACCGAGAGCGGGGCCCACGCGGCGGGGAAGCCCTCGACCTCGCTCGCGAAGGCCTGCACCGCCACCGGGAGGCGGCAGTTGCGCAGTTCGGTGAGGAGGGGTGCCATGTCCTCGCACAGCTCCAGGTAGACGACCTTCGGCTGCTTCTCCCGCAGCCGCCGTGCCATTGCGGTCGCCGAGGCGGGCGAGTGGTGGCAGACCGGGAAGATCTCCAGCGGCTCGCGCACCGCGCGGTCCACGTCGTCCACGAGCCCGAGGAGGATGCCCTCCAGGGCGTGCGGCCCGTCCGCGAAGGCCGTCGCCGCTTCCTTCAACTGGCCCCGCAGCGCGTCGAACCCGGCGGTCTCCCGCTGCTCGGCGGCCGTCCGCCCGGCGACCGTCCGTCCCGCCGCCGTCCGTCCCGCGACCGTCCGTCCCGCGACCGTCTCCGTCACGGTGCCCCCCTCTGTCGTTCCGTCGATGAAACCCACGTCCGTCACGACAGGGTGGCGATCGCGTCCCGGCCGCCCTCCAGGAACTCGGGCCATGCGCCGCCCTCCTCCTTGCCGCGCGGTTCCACGACCCCGTGCAGGTACTTGTTGAGGATGGCCAGGTCCTCGGGCTCGCGCCGGACCAGCGATCCGACGAGCGAGGAGGCGAGGGTACGCGCGGTGAGTTCCCGCTCCCCGAAGAAGTTGCTGTGCAGGATGGCGTCCTCCAGTACACCGATCTGCTCGGCGCTGGAGAGGGCGGACTCCAGCTTCTCGTCGTCGCTGCCCGCCGCGGCGGCGGAGGCGCGCAGGTCGGCGAAGCTCCGCAGGAGTACGTCGAGCAGCGTCGGCGGCACGTCCAGATCGATCCGATGGCGGCGCAGCAGTTCCTCGGTGCGGAAGCGGACGATCTCCGCCTCGCTCTTCTTGTTGGTCACCACGGGGATGCGGACGAAGTTGAAGCGCCGCTTGAGCGCGGACGAGAGGTCGTTGACGCCCCGGTCGCGGCTGTTGGCGGTGGCGATGACGGAGAATCCGGGCTTGGCGAAGACGATGTTGTCGTCGCCCTCACCACTCCCCAGCTCGGGGACGGAGACGTACTTCTCCGAGAGGATGGAGATCAGCGCGTCCTGGACGTCGCTGGTGGAGCGGGTGAGCTCCTCAAAGCGGCCGATGGTGCCGGTCTCCATCGCGGTCATGATCGGTGAGGGGATCATCGACTCCCGGGACTGGCCCTTGGCTATCACCATCGAGACGTTCCAGGAGTACTTGATGTGGTCCTCGGTGGTGCCGGCCGTGCCCTGCACCACCAGCGTGGAGTTGCGGCTGATGGCGGCGGACAGCAGTTCGGCCAGCCAGCTCTTGCCGGTACCCGGGTCGCCGATCAGCAGCAGCCCGCGGTCGGAGGCGAGGGTGACGATGGAGCGCTCCACGAAACTGCGGTCGCCGAACCACTTCTGGGCGATCTCGCGGTCGAGGCCGTCGGCGCGCTCGGAGCCCAGGATGAACAGGCGGACCATCTTCGGCGACAGGCGCCAGGAGAACGGCTTGGGGCCGTCGTCCACCGATTCCAGCCAGTCCAACTCCTCGGCGTACTTGATCTCGGCGGGAGCGCGCAGCAGGTCGGACATGTCGGGCCTTTCGGGGATCGGGAGGGAGCCGGGCGGGAAGCGCGTACTCAGGTGAGGAAGTTCTTCAGCTCGTGGACGAGCTTGCGTATGTGACCGGAGAGGACCGGCGTACCGAGATCCTTGAAGCGTTCGCGGAACCACGGGTTGACGCTGCCGCGTCCGGCGCTGGTCACCGAGCCCACCGGGATGAACTTGACGCCCGAGCGATGGAGGGCGGCCATGCTCTCGAAGAGCGGCTCGCACTGCCATTCGTAGAAGTCGGAGATCCACACCACGACGGTGTTGCGGGGCTCCGCGATCTTCGGCTGGGCCAGTGCCATGGCGACCGTGCCGTCGGTGCCGCCGCCGAGCTGGGTGCGGAGCAGCGTCTCGAAGGGGTCGTGCACCCAGGGGGTGAGGTCGAGGGCCTTGGTGTCGTACGCGACTAGGTGGACGTCGACCTTGGGCAGCCCGGCGAAGATGGAGGCCAGGATGGTGCAGTTGACCATCGAGTCGACCATGGAACCCGACTGGTCGACCACCACGATCAGCCGTTGCGGAGTCGTTTTGCGCGTGGTGTGGCGGTAGTAGAGGCGGTCGACGTAGAGCCGCTCCTCCTCGGGGCTCCAGTTGGTCAGGTTCTTCCAGATCGTGCGGTCGATGTCGAGGTTGCGGAAGACCCGCTTCGGCGGGACCGAGCGGTCCAGCGGCCCGACGGTCGCCTTCTCCACCTGGGTACGCAGCACCTCGGCGACCTCGTCCACGAACCGCCGGATCAGCGCCTTGGCGTTGGCCAGGGCGACGCCGTCCAGGTTGTTCTTGTCGCGCAGCAACT
Source organism: Streptomyces sp. NPDC060198 (assembly GCF_042728415.1). Taxonomy (NCBI): domain Bacteria; kingdom Bacillati; phylum Actinomycetota; class Actinomycetes; order Kitasatosporales; family Streptomycetaceae; genus Streptomyces; species Streptomyces sp. NPDC060198. The sequence goes on from NZ_JBHWZJ010000078.1 coordinate 16,831, forward strand.
GTTCGATCAGCGACATGCTCGGGGTGAGCCGCGCGGCGAGCTTCGGGTCGGCGAGCACCTCGCGCAGCCGCATCCGCCGGACGAGATCCGCTTCGAGTGAGCCGAGTTCGGGGCCGATCGCCGGGATCAGCCGGCTGAGGTCGGGGGACGTACCGCCGCCCGATCCGGTGGGGCTCACTCCGGCGCCCGAGGCGCGGTGTCCGCCGGGGCGTCCGCCGCGCAGTGCGCCGGGCTCGCAGCCGAGCGCCCGCTCCAGCCAGCCCGCGTCGGCCTGCCAGCGCGACAACTGCCCGGCGGTGACCGCCCCCTTGCCCGTCGCGAAGACGTTCAGCAGCACCTTCGAGACCAGTGCGGCACGCCGCACCTCGGCCGCCCGGTCCCGGTCGGACGCGTCCGCCTCGCCGTCCGCCTCCGCTCCCGTCCCCGCGCTCGTCCCCGCGCTCGTCTCCGCGCTCGTCTCCGCGTCCTCTTCGGCGTCCGCCGTCAGCAGCCCGTCGAACTCGGCGGCCAGCCCCGGGTGGCGTTGCACCACCGAGTCGACCGAGGCCTGCGGGTCGAGCAGTGCGGGCGGCAGCCCGATGTCCTCGACCACGGCGAGGCTCGCCGATTCCAGCGCCGCCTGCTCCTCGGGGTCGAAGAGCCGGGCGAGGAGTCGCCAGTAGAGGACCTGGCGGCGGTTGTCCTGCGATTCCGCTCCGGGCCCACCCTGCGGGGCGGCCGGGTCTCCTGGGGCCCACGGGGTTTCCGGGCCTCCCGGGGCTTCGAGGTGTCCGATGTCGTCCGTCCGTCCGGTCATTTCCGCAGCAGCCTTCCGGCGCGTTCGCGCAGTACGGCCGCCGCGTCGGTGGCGGCCTTCTCGGCCCTGGTCCCGGCCTTGTCGGTGGTGCCTCCGGCCCAGGCCCCGGCGTGCACCGCCACCGCCTTCTTCCGCACGGTGGTCTCCACGGCCAGCGGCTGGAGGCGGAACTCCCCCGCGTCCCAGCGGAGCAGCCCGATGCACGCCCCCGACGCGAGGACGGCCTCGGGGGTGAGCGGCCCGGCGGCCGGGATCCGGTCCACGTCGATGCCGAGGGTCTGTCCGGCGAGAGTGAACGACACCGAGCCGTCCTCCCCGGCCGCTGCCGCGTAGCCGTCGACGAAGACGGGTACGGCGACGGCCGTGGGATGCCGGTCCAGCGGGGCGGTCGCCCGGCCGGCCGCGGTGGGCAGGGCGACCCTGGCGGTGGCGAAGGAGTCGGCGGGCTCGCCCGTGCGGGCGTGTCCGGCGCTCCAGATCAGGTCGCCCGCCGCGGTGAGGGGCATACCGGTGAGCTCCACGGCGCGCCCCTCGCCCACCGCCGCCAGCAGCGAGAGGTGGGGGCGGAGCAACTGCCAGAGCCCGGCGCCGACGACCGAGTCGGGCTTGGGCGCCGACACCGACGCCCGCACCAGCAGCGGCGTAGAACCGTCCGCGGGTTCGAACACGGCGTGCACCTGCGCCTGTACGGCGGTGGCGTGCTCCTGCAGGTCGACGCCGAGCGGCAGCAGCCGGCCGGTGGCCGGGACGGTCTCCGGGGCGGAGAGCGCGCCGGGCAGGGTGAGCAGCATCGCCCGCGCCCAGAGGTCGGCCCAGCGCCGGACCGGTACCCGCTCCAGGGTGGCTCCCGGGCAGGACGCGGCGAGTTCGGCGGCGAAACCGTCCAGGACGGCGGCCAGGCGGCGCAGCTCAGGGTCGCCGAGCATCGCGGAGACGATCCGGGCCACCCCCTGGACCACCTCGTGGTCGATGCCTCGCCAGCCGCACCGTGCCAGGTCACAGAGCCAGGAGCGGGCGGCGACCAGCAGGTTCGCCGGGGGGCCGGCGACGGTGGCGGGGGCTGCCGGTGCGGCCGCCGTACGACCCGCCGCTTCCTGGGCCCGGGAGGTCAGCGCGTCGTGGGCGGCGCCGAGCAGCGCGGCGCGGCCCGCCGCGAGGGCGGTGAAGTGGTCCTCTCCCGCGGCCCCGGACGCCGCCTTCCCGGCCGCTTCGGCGACCCGGGCGGCGAGCGGGCTGCCGGTGAGAGCGTCCGCGAACTCCGCCAGCGCGGCGGCCTGGGCGGAGCCCGGCCGGAGCAGGCCGGTCACCAGGACCCGGTCGAAGGAGTCGACGGCGGCCAGCGCCTCGTCGAGTCCGTCGATCTCCCGGGTGAGCAGGTCGGCGCGCATCAGGCCGCCACCGCCCCGTGCGGCGAACGGGTCGGCGGGAACCACTGCATCTCGGGCAACGGAAGCGTCGTCGGGGCGAGTTCGAGGTAGGCGAGGTGGTGCAGGAACCGGCTGAAGACGGGTGCGGCGGCCTTGCTGTCCGCCGGGCCGGGGCGGGTGGCCGTCATGGTGGCGGTGATGCCCGCGGCGCTCGGCTCGCCGTCGGCGGGCTCGGCCTTGAGGTAGCGGGCCACGCGCTCGGCGCCGTACTGGAGGACGGACTCGTTGACCAGGGCACGTATGTGGTTGCAGAAGCCGCCGCGCGCTCCGCCGCAGGGGCGGTTGTTGTTGGTGCTGCAGGCGTACGCGAAGGTCCGCGTCTCGACGGACGAGACGTAGACGCGCTCGATGTCCGACCCGCTGGAGACCACGCCCTGCAGTCTGCCGTCGGCGAGTTCCACGAACGGGACCTTGGCGAGCTTGCGCGGCCGGGCGGGCGGGACCACCCGCGCCGTGCTCGACCTCTCCGTTTCTGACGACACGTCATCTCCTGTGTGTTCGAGGGGCTTTCCGGACCCGAAGGGATTTCCACGCATGGGGGCACCGCGCCGCGACGGCGGAGGCGGAACACGGATGAACATACGTGCGCCCACTGACAACGCGGTCGGCTCGCCCTGCACCGTGCCGGGCACCGCCCCCGGCACGGTGCAGGGCCGTCGCCTCCCAGGTCGCCGCGCCACCCCACCCCCGTTCGCGCCACCCCCCGCCACACGGCCGTATGCGGGGACTCTCGCGTGTCAACCCTGGCGAATCGGTGTTTCGGGGTGACCAGGAGGGCTTGGCATCGTTGGCGACTGTGTTTGCGCAAGAAACAACTTCATGGAGGACGGCGCGATGTACGAGATGCTGACCAGACTGCTGGTCGAGGAGTTCGGGCTTGACGAGGACCAGGTGCGGCCCGACGCGACGGCCCGTCAACTGGAGCTGGACTCACTCTCCCTGGCGGAGCTGGCGGTGATCATCACCGAGTCCACCGGGGTACGCCTGGAGGACGTGGAGATGAGCCCCGACAGCACCCTGGGGCAGATGGCGGCGGAGTTCGACCGGGCGCGCCCCCCGGCCACGGCCGTCGCGCCGTCGCCCGGCCCGGCCCGCCCGGAGGCCGCGCCCGCGGCCCCCGCACCGTCGTTCGACCAGGCTCTGTTCGTCGCGCCTGCCCAGTCGTGAAGGCCGGTGTCGTCGTGACGGGGCTGGGTCTGGTCACGCCCGGCGGGACCGGTGTGGAGGCCGGCTGGCGAGCCGCCCTCGCCGGGGTGTCGACGGCCACCCGTGACCCGCTGCTGGCCGGACTGCAGGTGGACATCTCCTGCCGGGTACCGGACTTCGACCCCGACGCGCTCCTCGGACGGCGTCTGGCGCGCCGGATGGACCGGAACACACAGCTCAGCGTGGTCGCCGCCCGCGAGGCCGTGGCCATGGCGGGGCTCACCGACCGGGACTGGGACCCGGTCCGCGTCGGAGTGGTGATCGGTACGGGCGGCTCCAGCGTCGACGGCCTCGTCGACATCTGCGGCAAGCTCGCCGCCGGACGCCCCGAGACCGTCCCACCGATGGCACTGCCCCGCAGCCTGCCCAGCGCGAGCGCGGCCGAGGTCGCCCTCGATCTCGGCGCGGCCGGACCGAACTTCGCGACCTCGGCGGGCTGCGCCTCCGGGCTGACCGCGATCGGCGTCGCCCGCGATCTGCTGCGCTCCGGCGCCCTCGACATCGCGGTGGCCGGCGGCTCCGAGTGCCTCTGCCACCCCCTCGCCGTGACGGCCTTCGCCCAGATGGGCCTGCTCTCCTCCCGCCCCTGCGACCCGCGCGACGCGGCCCGCCCCTTCGGCAGCGGCCGGGACGGTTTCGTGGCCGCCGAGGGCGCCGGAATCCTGGTGCTGGAGCGCGCCGCGCACGCCCGGGCCCGCCGCGCACCGGTGCTGGCCTGGACGGCCGGTTACGGGGCCGCGGGCGACGCCCACCACATCGCCGCCGTCCACCCCGAGGGCCTGGGCGCCGAGCGGGCGGTACGCGCCGCGCTCGCCGACGCCCGCTGGCAGCCGCAGGACGTGGAGCACGTCAACGCCCACGGAGCGGCGACACCGTCCAACGACGCGGCGGAGGCGTCCTGGCTGGCCCGGGTGCTGCCGCACCGCCCGCCGGTCACCGCCACCAAGGCCGCCCTCGGTCACGCCGGCGCGGGGTCGGGGGGCATCGAGGCCGTCCTCAGCGTGCTCACCCTGGCCCGCCGGACCATCCCGCCGACCGCGAACCTCACCGAACCGGACCCCGCCTTCGCCGAGGGCATCGACCTCGTCACCAAGGTCCCCCGCCCGGGGGTGGCGCGCACCGCGCTGTGCGTCTCCACCGCCCTGGGCGGCCAGAACAGCGCCCTGGCCCTGATGGCCTCCTGACCCCGCGGCCGGACACCCGCCCCACGCCCGGTACCGCCCCGAACCCCGTACCCCGCCGCCGAAGAGCCGCGCGACCGCCCGCACCCCGCACCGAACGGCGCGGCGCCCCGCCGCTCCCCGTGAACCACTGGAAGCACCGAACCCCATGAGCGCCGTCCTCCCCGCCACCCCGTCGCCCTACCCGGCCACCCCGTCCGCCACCGAGCCCGAGGCCCCCGGTCTCCAGGGCCAGGTGATGCGCCTGCTCCGCCGGCTGCGCACCGAAGCCGACCCGTACCCGGTGTTCGACCGGCTGCGGGAGCTGGGCCCGGTGATCCCCGTACCCGCGCTGAACGCGGCCGTCGTCACCGGCTTCCAGGAGTGCCGCCACGTCCTGCGCGATCCGGCGTTCGTCCTCCCGGACACCGCCTGGCGCGACGCGCACGCCGGCGGCTGGCGCCACCACCGCAGCGTGGTCAGCTACGCGTCCTCCCTGCCCAACGCCAACCCGCCCCGCCACACGGCGCTCCGGGCCCGTCTGGCCCAGGGTTTCCACCGCACCGCGCTCGCCGAGCTGCGCCCCGTGGTGACCGGCCTGGTCCACAGCGGCCTGAACGACCTGGGCGCCGCTCTGGCGGCCCGCGGCACCGCCGACCTGACCGAACACGTCAGCCGCCCGCTGCCCTCCCGGGTCATGTGCAAGATCCTCACGCTGCCCGACGAGGACGCCCCCATGCTCGCGAGCCTGAGCGCCCGTTGGACGGCCGCCGCCGAGCTCTTCCCTTCCGAGGCCGACCTGGACGACGCGGACGCGGCGGACGCCGCCCTGTTCGCGTACTTCCTGCGGGTCGTCCAGGAACGGGAGCGGTGCCCCGGCACCGACTTCCTCTCCGCCTGGGTGACCGCCGCCCGGGCGGAGGGAGTGGGGACCGACGACGTCGTGGTGCACACCGCCCAGTTGTTCGTGACCGGCTTCATGACCGTCCAGTCCTCGCTGACCAGCGCGGCCCACACCGTGCTGAGCGACCCCGGGCTGACCGCCGCGCTGCGCCGGCGGCCCGAGGACATGGCTGCCGCCGTGGAGGACGTGCTGCGCGACCGGCCCGCCGCCGCGGTCGTCGGCCGTGTCGCGACCCGAAGCTGTGTACTGGCCGGAGTGCCCGTAGCCGCCCAGCAGCGGCTGATCGTGGTGGTACCGGCGGCCAACCGCGATCCCCGGGCCGCCGCCACCTCCACCGCGCACCTGACCTTCGGCGTCGGTATCCACTACTGCGTCGGCGCGGCCCTCGCCCGCCTGCAACTGGGCGAGTTCCTCCCCGCCCTGCTCAGCCGGTTCCCCTCCCTGCGCCTCGCCGACGACCCGGCGCCGGGCCTTACGGCCTCCGCCCCCGAAGGCGCCGCGCCGATGGCCGGAACCGCCCTCCCCCACCACGTCCGCCTGCTCACCACCCTCGCGAGAGCCCCCCGATGACCCTCACCCCCGCATCCCCCGCCCCCTTGTCCACCGCTCCCACGTCCCCGGACGGCCCCGGCCCCTCGGTGAGCCGCTCACCCGCCACCACCCGAGGGGCGCACCATGCCGGCTGAAGCCGCCGTCACCGGCATCGGCATGATCACCCCGGCCGGCGGGAACGCCGCCACGACCTGGGACGGCGTGTGCGCGGGCAGAAGTCTCGCCCGGCCCGATCCCGTGCTGGCGGGCCTTCCGGTCGACCTCTCCTGCCCCGTCGATCTCGACCCGGAGGCCATGCTCGGCCGCCGCCTGGCCCGTCGGCTGGACCGTTTCTGCCAGCTCGCCCTGGTGGCCGCCCGCCAGGCCGTGGCGGACGCCGGACTCTCCCCGGCCACCTGGGACGCCGACCGGATCGGCGTCGTCCTCGGCGTCAGCTGCAACAGCATGGAGACGTACGTACGCGAGTTCACGCTGCTCGGCGAGGAACGGCCGCACCTGGTCTCGCCCCTGGCGCTGCCCCGGAGCGTGGCCAGCATGGCCGCCGCCGAGGTCGCGCTCGACCTCGGCGTACGCGGCCCCAACTTCACCGTCACCAGCGCCTGCGCCTCCGGGGCCACCGCACTCGGTGTCGCCCGCGGCCTGATCGCCTCCGGCACCTGCGACATCGTGCTGGCCGGGGGCAGCGAGTCCGGGCGTTCCCGGATGGCCGCCACCTGCTTCACCCAGATGCGCGCCCTCTCCCGGGGCGGGCCCGATGGGGCGTCCCGCCCGTTCGACACGGACCGTGACGGGTTCGTCCTCTCCGAGGGGGCCGCCGTCCTCGTCCTGGAACACCCCGACCGCGCGCCTGCCCGGGGTGCGCGCACCCGGGCGCTGCTGCGCGGCTTCGGAGCGACCAGCGACGCCCACCACCCCGTCGCCCCGCACCCGGAGGGCCGGGGCGCCGAAAGCGCCCTGCGCGCCGCTCTCGCCGACGCCGGCTGCGCCCCCTCGGACGTCGGCCACGTCAACGCCCACGGCACATCCACCCAGGCCGGGGACAACGCCGAGGCGCGGGCCCTGCTCCGGGTCTTCGACGGCACGCCCCCGCCGGTCACCGCTCCCAAGGGCGTCCTCGGTCACTCGCTGGGCGCGGCAGGCGCCATCGAGGCGGCCCTGACGGTCCTCACCCTGGAGAAGCAGCTCGTCCCGCCGACCGCCAACCTCTCCCGCCAGGACGAGGGCCTGGCACTGGACGTGGTCACCGGCGCCCCGCGCCCGGTCGCGCTCTCCGTCGCCGCCTCCAACTCCTTCGGCTTCGGCGGCCAGAACGCGGCGCTGGTCTTCACCACTCCCTGAACGTCCCGCGTCCGCGCGGGCCCGCGAGCCCGGACGTGGAGAAGCGGCGGCACCCCCGCACAGGGTGCCGC
>NZ_JBHWZJ010000079.1:0-24273 GCF_042728415.1 Streptomyces sp. NPDC060198
CCGCGAGGGTGCTCGTGCCGGCGGACCGGGCGCCGCCGCCGGGAGCCACTGCCCCGGCGACGCCCGCGCCCGCGGGGGCCCAGGTCGGCCCGGCGGCGGGAACCCCGGCCCTCCCGCGCGTGCCGGAGCACCTGACAGCCGGTCAGCCGGTCAGCCGGTCGAGCGAACCGCGCTCAGGATCAGCTCGGCCACGGGGCCGGGGTCGCTCACGGAGACCGCGTGCGGTGCGCTGACGCTGACCGTGTGGGCACCCGCCCGCTCGGCCATCCACTCTTCGGCGGCCGGCGGGATGTTGCGGTCCTCGGTGGCCACGAGATACCAGCTGGGGATCTCCTTCCAGGCGGCCGCGGTGGCCTTGCCCTGGAGTGCGGCGAGAGTGATCGGCCGCTGGCCCACGGCCATGACCCGTGCGGTCCCGGTAGGCACTCCCGCCGCGAACTGCTCTTCGAAGAGGTGTTGTTCGATGACGAGTTCCTCGCCCTGACCGCCTCCGGGAAGCGGGTAGAGCTGGGTGGCGGTCGCCTCGCCCAGGGTGCTGCCGGGGAACTTCCCGGTGAGTTCCAGCGCGCTCTCGCCGATGTCCGGAGCGAAAGCCGCGACGTACACGAGTGCCTTGACCCGGGGAGCGCCGGAGGCGGCGACGCTGATGACCGCTCCTCCGTAGGAATGGCCGACGAGCACCACGGGGCCCTGGAGGCTGTCCACCACGCTGCGGATGTAGGCGGCGTCACTCTCCAGACCACGCAGCGGCAGTGCGGGCGCCAGAACGGGGAGTCCCTCGCCTTGGAGGCGTTCGATCACCGAGCTCCAGCTGGAGGCGTCGGCGAAGGCGCCGTGGATCAGGACGACGGTGGGGCCGGCCGAGGGGGACATGGGCAACTCCTGGTGAATCGCGTTACGGGCAGGGGTGACCGGCCGGCTGGGGTAGGGCCGGCCGACTGCGGAAGAGAAAGGGGAAAGAAGGAGCGGGGAGCCGGCGAAGGCCCCGGGCGGCAGAGCCGCTCGCCGGGTCGGCCTCAGCCCCGGACCAGCGGGGTGTCGACCAGGTGTTCGGCCAGGAACCACGCCTGCAGTTCCCCGGTCCGGATGACCTGCGAGACCAGCAGGTCGTTGGTGCCGTCGTCGCCGAGTTCGACGGTCCGGGCGGCGGCGTCGTGGGCGTCCACGAGGATCGTCTCGTGCGCCTCCAGCAACCGGGACAGCATCGCCGGTACCTCCTCGACCCCGTCCGGAGGCCGCGGGATCGAGGTGATCCGTGCGACGTGCCGGGCGTCGCCCACGGCGACGCCGCCCAGGGACTGGACCCGTTCGGCGATGGTGTCGACGAGTTCGAGCTGCTCGCCCGCGTGCTTGTCCAGCACCAGGTGCAGTTGGTAGAAGGTCGCGCCGCGCATCAGCCAGTGGTGCTTCTTGTAGAGGCCGTAGAGGATCTGGGTGTCGGCCAGCACCTTGTTGAGCCGCTGGCAGGAGTACATCCGCGCATCGTGGGTGAGGCCGATCGGGAACTGCTTGACCGTGCCGAACTCCTGGATCACTTCGCCCTTCTGGTGCAGCCACGGCTGGCTGCCGCTCGCGGAACGGGTAGGGGTGGTCATGGGTTTCTCCTGGGGTGCCGTGCTTCGCCGTTCGTACTCCTTGGACGCTAGGCGCCAGAGCCGACGCCGCGAGTCTCCCCGCGCATGCGGTGATGCCCAGCAGTGCACGGTGTGCGGTGCCGGCCGGTGCCCGCCGTCCGTGTCCGCCGAAACCGTGTCCGCCGTCCGCTGAGGGCTGTCCGCCGTCACGCCTCCCGGTCCCCGGAAACCTGGCGTGCGCACCGCGCTCCGCCCCGCGACGCACCACGTCCGGCGCCGCGAGCCGATCCGCCGCGGACCACGGGGCAGGTCCTGCCGGTCGGCGAATCCGAAGCCGTGCGCTCTCGGATCGGATCGGGTGCACTGCCGGGACAGTCGGGGCCGCGCGCTTCTCCTAATCTTCTGGACGAGCGGCCGGGGTCTTCTCGTCCACGAACTCGACTCACGACCAGTGGAATTCCGTGTGCGCCGCGGATCGGCCGGGCACGGCCACTGCGCGGGTGTTTTCTTCTTTCCCTCACGGCCACCGTCTCCCCCATGCTCCTTCGATGCGGCGGCCGCACGAAGTGAATTCCGCACCGCCGCCCATCCGATTACTGAGCCGGTACCGGCTTTCACGGAATCAACGCTTTTCCCCATGCAGGAGGTTGTCCCAAGGTGTCCACGATGCCGGTCGGAGGGCTGGTCCCCAGCGCCACCGAAAACGCTGCGGACCTCGTCGTCCGCAACGCGAAGATCCACACCGGTGACCCGGGTCGCCCGCAGGCCGGGGCCCTGGCGATCCGCGACGGCGTCATCACGGTCGTCGGCGACGACAACGACGTGGCACCCTTCGTCGGCCCGGCCACACGGGTGGTCGACGCGCTCGGCCGCCGGATGGTCCCGGGTCTCAACGACTCCCACCTGCACGTGATCAGGGGCGGGCTCAACTACGTGCTGGAGCTGCGCTGGGACGGTGTGCGCACCCTGCGCGAGGGCCTCGCGATGCTCCGCGAGCAGGCGGCCCGGACCCCGAAGGGGCAGTGGGTGCGGGTGGTGGGGGGCTGGTCGGTCGAGCAGTTCGCCGAGCGGCGCCTGCCGACCGTGGCGGAGCTGAACGCCGCCGCCCCGGACACCCCGGTGTTCGTGCTGCACCTGTACCAGTCGGCGGTGCTCAACCGGGCGGCGCTCAAGGCCGCCGGGCACACCAGAAAGACCCCGGACCCGAAGGGCGGCCAGATCGTCCGCGGCCGGAACGGCGAACCCACGGGCATGCTGCTGGCCGCGCCGAGCGCGCTGATCCTCTACTCGACCCTGGCCGAGGCGCCGGTACTGGAGGGCGAGGACAAGAAGGTATCCACCCGTCACTTCCTGCGGGAGCTGAACAGATTCGGCCTCACGTCGGCGATCGACGCCGCCGGCGGGTTCCAGAACTTCCCCGAGAACTACAGCACCGTCGCGGAACTGGCCGAAGAAGGCCGGTTGTCGTTGCGGATCGCCTATCACCTGTTCCCACAAACCGCCGGCCAGGAAGTCGACGACCTCAGGCGCTGGATCGAGATGACGCGCACCGAGGACGGGGACGAATGGCTGCGTCTCAACGGGGCGGGTGAGAATCTCACCTGGGCAGCTGCGGATTTCGAGAATTTCGCCCAGCCACGACCGGAACATTCTCCGGACTACGAGGTCGAATTCGAGAAGGCCGTACGTCTCCTCATGGAGAACGGCTGGGGATTCCGGCTGCACGCCACGTACGACGAGACGATTCGCCGGGACCTCGCCGTGTTCGAGAAGCTCGCGGCGGAGGGCCTCTTCCCGGCCGGGAACCGGTGGCTCTTCGACCACGCGGAGACCGTCTCGACGGACAGCCTCGACCGGGTCGCCGCGCTGGGCGGTGCCATGTCCGTACAGAACCGCCTGTCGTTCCAGGGCGAGGCGTTCCTGCGCCGCTACGGTCCCGGCGTCGCCGCGGACGCGCCGCCGGTGCGGGCCATGCTGGAGCGCGGGCTGACCGTGGGCGCCGGTACGGACGCCACCCGGGTCTCCTCGTACAATCCGTGGATCGCCCTGCACTGGCTGGTCACCGGGCGCACCGTCGGCGACGTGGTGCTGCGCCCGCCGTTGAACCGCGTCGACCGGGCCACCGCGCTGGCGATGTTCACGCGGGCCGGTGCGGAGCTGACCGGCGAGCAGGACGTCAAGGGCGTCCTGCGCCCGGGCTGCTTCGGTGACCTCGCGGTCCTGTCCGAGGACTATTTCGACGTGCCCGAGCAGGACATCGCGCACATCGAGTCCCTGCTGACCGTCGTCGGCGGCCGGATCGTCTATGCCACCGCCGAGTACGAGGGCCTGGACGAGGAGCTGCCGCCGGTCAGCCCGGCGTGGAGCCCGGTCACCCGCTTCGGCGGCTACCGGGCCGCCCCGCGCACCGGTCCCTCGGGCGCCCGGCAGGCCGAACTGCTCGGCCAGGCCGTCGCCGAGTCCGAGCAGCACCGCCAGTGGCGCGCCCGGCGCGGTCTGGCACCCGAGACGGAGAGCCCGGTCCTCGACGATCCCTGCTTCCTCTGATCTCCCTCCGGTCTCCCGGGAGGGGCCCGGTCACGAGCCGCCCCTCCCGGGGCACCACGCCGTCTCCGCGCCGGACGGCCGTCCGCGCGTTTCCCACTCCTGAAAGGTTTTCCCATGGTCGACATCTCCGAGGTCACCGCCGTCCCCTCCGACGCCCTGCTGACCCCCGACAACTGCGCTGTGCTCTTCGTGGACCACCAGCCGCAGATGTTCTTCGGTACGGGCAGCGGTGACCGCACCGCGATCATCAACGCGACGGTGGGCCTGGCGAAGGCCGCCAAGGTCTTCGACGTCCCCGTGGTGCTGAGCACGGTGGCCGCCGAGACGTTCTCCGGCCCGCTCCTGCCGCAGCTGGCCGACGTCTTCCCGGAGCAGAAGATCGTCGACCGCTCCACGATGAACGCGTGGGAGGACGTCGCGTTCGTGGAGGCGGTCAAGGCCACCGGCCGCGAGAAGCTCGTGATCGCCGGTCTGTGGACCGAGGTCTGCATCGTGCTGCCCACCCTGTCCGCCCTCGCGCAGGGTTACGAGGTCTACGTCGTCGCCGACGCCTCCGGCGGTGTCACCCCCCAGGCCCACGAGCACGCCGTCCAGCGGATGGTCCAGGCCGGCGCGGTCCCGGTCACCTGGGTGCAGGTGCTGCTGGAGCTCCAGCGCGACTGGGCACGTACGGAGACGTACCTGCCGGTCATGGACGTGGTGAAGGAGCACGGCGGCACCTACGGCCTCGGTGTCGTGTACGCGCAGGCCGTCATCGGCGAGCACGCGGCCGGCTGAGCCGCCCCACCGGAAATACGACGGAACGTCAGGAACAGGCATGAACGCAATGAACACCGGACTCCTGGTCCTCCGGCTGGTGGTGGGACTCCTCATCGCAGGACACGGCGTGCAGAAGGTCAGCTTCCGGCTCGGCGGCAACGGGCTCGCGGGCGGGACCGAGGAGTTCCGCGACGACGGTTTCCGCGGCGGCCGGCTCACCGCGCTCGTCGCGGGCGGCAGCCAGATCGGCGCCGGCCTGTTCCTGGCGGCCGGTGCGCTCACACCCTTGGCGGCGATGGCCGCCATGGGCGTGATGACGGTCGCCGGAACCGTCAAACGGCACAAGGGGCTGTGGGTCCAGAACGACGGATACGAGTACCCGATGGTTCTCGTCGTCGCCTCGGGGGCGCTCGCTCTCACCGGGCCGGGCCGCTGGTCGGCCGACCGTCTTCTCGGACCGGGCCCCTGGCCGCTCTGGGTCGTGATCGCGGCCCTCGTGGCCGGCCCGGCGAGCGGCCTGCTCACCCGGGCGGTGCTGCACCGCCCGTCCGTACCCCACCCCGCCGCCCCGGAAGGAGCGACTCCGCATGCGCACCCTGCTCGTTGACGCTGCTCGCACACTGGTCCCCCCGAAGGGGGACTGGCACGGCCCGCTGCCGCCCCTCATGCTGACGCTGACGGTGGTCACCGGCCTGATCGACGCCGTGAGCTATCTGTCGCTCGGGCACGTCTTCGTCGCCAACATGACCGGCAACGTGGTGTTCCTGGGGTTCGCCCTGGCGGGTGCCGACGGCCTGTCCGTGCTCGCCTCCCTGGTGTCGATGACCGCGTTCCTCACCGGCGCGCTGGCCGGAGGCCGGTTCGGCTCACGGTTCGCGGCGCACCGGGGTCGGCTGCTGGCCTTCACCACGGCGCTCCAGGCGGTACTCGTCCTCGGAGCCCTCGTCGCGGTCACGGTCTCCCACGGAGAGGTGACCTCCTGGGCCCGCTACACCCTGATCGTCCTGCTCGGCCTGGCCATGGGCATGCAGAACGCGGTCGCCCGCCGCCTCGGCGTACCCGACCTGACGACGACCGTACTGACCCTGACGCTGACGGGACTGGCCGCGGATTCCGGTCCGGCCGGTGGCGCCGCGCCCCGGCCGGGACGGCGCGTCCTGTCCGTCCTGGCCATGTTCCTCGGCGCGCTCGTCGGCGCGGCACTGCGCACCGAACTCGCCGTCACTCTGGGCCTCGCCCTGGTGTTCCTCGTGGTGACGTCCGTCGTCACCCGCCGCCTCTCGGCCCCGGACGCGATCTGGGCCAAGCCGGCCTGAACCCGGGCCGGGCCGGCCTGACCGGGCGCGGGACCGGCCCGCCGCCCGCCGTACGCGCTCCTCGCGCGCGACTCCGGGCGGCGGGGCCCCGGAGCACGGATCACGCGGAGAGGGCGCGCCGTCCTCCCGCCGGGCGGCCCGGGTTCGCGGCGGAGGGCCGGGCGGGGCCGGAGAACACCGGCTGCTGGGAGGACGCCGAGGACTGCCATTCGCTGGGAGACATGCCGTACGCGTCCCGGAAGGCGCGGCTGAAATGCGAGGGGCTGACGAACCCCCAGCGGTGCGCCACGGCGGCCACGGTGCGCCTGCGGCGCGGCGACCGGCCGAGTTCACTGCGGCACGCCTCCAGTCTGCGGCGGCGGATCAACCGGCTCACCGTGGTGCCCTCGGCCTGGAAGAGTTTGTGCAGGTACCGGACGGAGATGTGGTGGGCGCGGGCGATCGAGCGCGGCGACAGATCGGGGTCCGCCAGATGGAGTTCGATGTGGTTCCGGACGGAGTCCGCCATCCGTGTGCCGTGGTCCGAGGAGTCCGGGTGCCCCGTTCCGGCGGCGTCCGCGGCGAGTGCGGCGAGAATCTCCACCGCGTTGGCGACGAGTCGCTCTCCGCTCCGCGATCGGAGGGTCTCCCTGTCCTCGGCGAGCGCCGACAGGGAATGCGACACCAGCGCCCCCACCCCCTCCGCGCAGCGCACGGGCACCCCCAGAACCCGGCGCAGATCGGTTTCGGTGATCGCCAGGAGGCGCCGCGGTACGTGGAAGACCGTCATGCGGTACGCGTCGCCGGGGCGCGGGGAAGCGAACGTGCCGGCCCCGCAGAACACGATGTCACCCGGCTCCAGGAGGACCTCGGCGCCACCGTGGGGGAAGGCGGTCGAACCGTGGACGTGCAGGGCGACGTAGAGCGTCTCCCCGTCGCCGCGGTCGGACAGCCACGGCGGGGCGGAGGCACCTTCGTGGCCCGGATGAGCGGAGTCTCCCGGGTGGACGGAGCCGTGGGACTCCAGGACCGAGACCCGAGGGCGCTCGACGGCGCCCGGAGTACGGCGGCCCAGCACCGTCAGATGCGGGCGGCCCTGGACCGAGGAGGCGGGAGGGGTGGAGAGGGCCGAGGGGTTCACCGGACAGGCCGGCTCCCCCGCCGCTCCTTCTCCGGCCACGGGACGGCAGAACCTGCCGGTCGGCCGGTCCGCGCTCGCCGCCGCCACTCGTCCTCCCCCGGAGCCGCGGCCTCCCTCTGCCTCGGCGTTCTGCTGGGTGTGCACTGCGTTCCTCACGCTTGATCTCTCCGTCATCACTGTGATCGTCGGCACCTCGACGAGGACGCGGCCGGGGCGTCCGCACGGCCCCTGGGCGTGGCCCGGCGCGCAGCCGGACGCTCGTCCGTCGGGTGTCTCCGGAGCCACGCCCAAGGCGTTGTGTCCGGGTACTCCGGATGCTGCCAGCGGGGCGGGGAGCCGCGCTTCTGTCATGTGACCAGTCATGTGCCGGCGAGGCGCTCCGACGGGACTCCGCCCATCGCTTCACCCCGCCGACCTGGCAAGATGCCTCCGAGCGGCCTGTACGTGCGTCGCTCCGCGCCCCTCGGGGCGGGTCGTTCGCGGGAAAGGGAAAAGCACCATGGATCTCGGTACCGAGACGGTCGCCGAGCCGGAGATCCTGAGCAGGGAACACGAGCTGTCCCGGATCTTCGAGCTGGTCGACACGGCGGACGGCACCGGCTCCAAGGTGCTGGTGCTGACCGGCGAGCCCGGAGCCGGCAAGAGCACCCTGGTGGACCGGGCAGCCTCGTACGCCGTCTCCCGCGGCCGGCTGGTGCTCCGGGTACGGGGCGCCGAGGGCGAGCAGGAGCTCGGTTTCGCGGGGATCCACCAGCTGCTCCATCCGCTCCTCGGCGGTATCGGACGGCTGCCCGCCCATCAGGCCGAGGCGCTGCGCCTCGCGTTCGGGATGGCGCAGGCGGAGCCCTCGCAGCGGCTCGACCCTCTGCTGACCCGGCTCGGGGTACTGAACCTGCTCTCGGAGGCGGCCGCGGAGCGGCCGCTGCTGCTCGTCGTCGACGATGCCCAGTGGCTGGATCTCGGCTCCCTGGAGGTGCTCGCCTTCGTGGCCCGGCGGCTGGAGGGCGAACCCGCCGCCCTGCTGCTCGCCGCCCGGGACGAGACCGTTCCGGAGCGGTTCGACCGTGTCTTCCCGCACCTGACGGCCGGTCCGCTGGACCGGGCCGCGTCCGTGCTGCTGCTGAACGCCCAGCCGCACCCGCCCCGGGGCCGGGCCCGGTCCCAGATCCTCCAGCAGGCGGCCGGCAACCCGCTGGCCCTCATCGAGCTCGCACGCGCCTTCGCGAAGGACCCGAGCCGCCGCGACCGGGGGGCGACCGACTCGCTCCCCCTCACCGCCCGGCTGGAGCAGATCTTCGCCGCCGAACTCCCCACCCTCCCCGAGGCGACACGACGGGCCCTGCTCCTCGCCGCGGCGGCCGGCACCGCCCAGCTCTCCGACATCCTCCACACGGTCCCCGGCATGGACGGCCCCGAGGTGTGGCTGCCCGCCGAGCGGACGGGACTGATACGGGTCGAAAGCGGCGAGGTGCGGCTGCGCCATCCGCTCGTACGTTCCGCGATCTACCAGGCCGCCACCTTCACCGAGCGCCGCGAGGCCCATCTGGTGCTCGCCGCGGCCTTCACCGACGAACCCGACCGCCGCGCCTGGCATCTCGCGGCGGCGGCGCTCGGTCCGGACGCGGAGGTAGCCGACGCCCTGGCCGAGAGCGCTGAGCGCTCACGTCACCGGGGCGGGTACGCGGCCGCCGCGGCGGCGCTGGAACGCGCCGCCGAGCTGACCCCGGACCGGGAACAGCGCGCCCGCCGCCTGCTCGCGGCGGCCATGTCGGCCACGCACGGGGGCCATCCGCAGTGGGTGAACGAGATCACCTCCCGGGTGACCACGCTCACCGACGACGTGCGGCTCCTCGCCGAGGCATCCATACTCGCGGGCTGGTCGCTGGCCGTGACGCTCCGGTACGACGACTCCATCGCCTACCTGTTGCCGGTGGCCGAGTCCATGGCCACCGTGTCCCCCGTCCTCGCCCTGGACGCGGCGGGAACGGCCGCGACCCCCGCGTACCGGTCCGGCAACCCCTTCCACCGGACCGAACTCCTGCGGATCACCGGCCTCGTCGTGGGGGAACCGCACAAGGTCGACCGCGTCTGGGTGCTGGCCTCGTGCGCACCCTTCACCGCCCGCGACCAGGCCATGGAGCTCTTCGGCCATGCGCTGGAGGCGATACCGGAGGGCGGGCTGAACGAGACCATCGTGCTCGGCGGCGCGGCCTGGGCCCTGGACGAGACGGATCAGGCCGTACGCCTTCTCGGGCGGGCGATGGATCATCTGCGCCGGGCCGCGACGGCCGGTGCCAACGCGACCGTCGCGTTCTCGCTCGCCAACTCCCTGTTCGAGAGCGGTGCCTGGACCGCGGCCCAGTCCACCGCCGAGGAGGCGTTCTGGATGGCGACCGAGGCGGGCGCGGACTACATGGCCGTGGGTTCACCGCTCCTGCAGGCCACGCTGCGCGCCGCACGCGGCGACCACGCGGGTGCGCGCACCCGGGCCGGCCAGGCCGTACGCACCGTGGACCTGCGCAAGCTGCCGGGTCTGTACGTGCTCCACCGGCGGGCGCTCGCCATGGCGGCCCTCGCGGAGGGCGACCACCAGACGGCGTACGAGCAGTTCCGGCGCGCCTTCACCCGGGACTTCCATCCCCTGCCGGTGCACTACCACGCGTCCCTGTACTGCGTCGCGGATCTCGCCGCCGCCGCCGTCCGCGCCGGGCAGACGGACGACGCCCGCACCGTCCTCACGGCCGCCGAGGCAACCCTGAGCGGGTCACGCTCCGTCCGGCTGGACGCAATTCTGCACCGGGCCCGGGCCCTGCTCACCGAATCCGACGGCGCGGAGGCCCACTTCCGGGCGGCGCTCGCCGACCCGGCCGCCATTCAGTGGCCGTTCGAACACGCCCTGGCCCAGTTGGACTTCGGCGAGTGGCTGCGGCGCCACCGGCGGAGCGCCGAGGCGCGTCCGCTGCTCGGCACCGCCCTGGAGTTCTTCGAACGGCTCGACGCGCGCCCGTGGATCGAGCGCGCCTCCGCCGAACTCCGTGCGGCGGGAGTGGCCGTGACGGCCGTGACCGCTCCGGACGCGGCGGCCGACCTGACGCCCCAGGAACTCCAGATCGCCCAGCTGGCCGCGGAGGGGCTCACCAACCGGGACATCGGCGCCCGGCTCTATCTGTCGCCCCGCACCATCGGCTTCCACCTGCACAAGATCTTCCCCAAGCTCGGGGTCACCGCGCGCGGTCAGCTCCGCGACGTGCTGGGCCGGGACTGACCGCTCCCGCAGGGGTCACGCGGGCAGGCGCGGCACGCTGTCGATGAGGCGGCGGGTGTAGGGGTGCGCCGGTGCGCCGAGCACCTGGGCGGTGGCGCCCTGCTCGACGATCTGCCCGCGTTCCAGCACGGCGGTGCGCTCGCAGAGGGTGGCCACCACCGAGAGGTCGTGGGAGACCATGACCAGCGTGAGCCCCCGCTCCTCCTTCAGCTCGGCCAGCAGGTCGACGACCTTCACCCGGGTGGTGACGTCCAGCGCGCTGACCGGTTCGTCGGCGAGCAGGACGCGGGGGTCGCAGACGGTGGCGCGGGCGATGGCGATGCGCTGGCGCTGGCCGCCGGAGAACTCGTGCGGGTAGCGGTCGACGGCGTCCGCCTGGAGGCCGACCCGTTCCAGCGCCGCGGCGACCTTGGGCGCGGCGGTCGTACGGCTGTCGAGGCCGAGGGAGCGCAGCGGCTCCGCGACGGTTCGGCCGATCTTCCGGCTGGGGTCGAGCGAGGAGTAGGGATCCTGGAAGACGCAACTCACGCTGCGCCGGAAGCGGCGCATCTGTTCGCGGTCCCGGGTGTTCAGATCGGCCCCGTCGAAGCGGACGGTACCGGCCGTGGGCCGGGCGAGGCCGAGCAGCAGGCGGAGCAGGGTCGTCTTGCCGGCGCCGGACTCGCCGACCAGCGCGAGGCTCTCGCCCGTGTCGACGGCGAGGGAGACGTCCCGCACCACGTCGGCGGCGGAGCCCCGGTAGCGTACGGCAGCGTTTTCGAGCTCCAGTACGGGCGTCATCGCGCGCTCCTCAGGTCCAGGGCGGATTCCAGTTTCCGGGCGCTGGCGACCAGGGTGCGGGTGTACTCCTCGCGCGGCGCGTGCACCACGTCGAGGACCGCGCCCTGCTCGACGGCTCGGCCGTCCTTCATGACGAGGACCCGGTCGGTGACCTTGGCGACGACGGCGAGGTCGTGGCTGACGAACAGCACGGCCATCTCCTTCTCGCGTACGAGGCCGTCGATCAGTTCCAGCATCTCCGCCTGGACGGAGACGTCCAGGGCGGTGGTGGGTTCGTCGGCGATGAGCAGCTTCGGTTCGCAGGCGAGCGCCATGGCGAGCGCGACCCGCTGGCGCTGCCCGCCGGAGATCTCGTGCGCGAAGGCACGCGAGATCCGCTCGGGTTCGGGGAGCCGGACCTGCTCCAGCGCCTCGATCACGGCGGCGCGCAGGGGCTTGCCCTTCAGGCCGGTGCGCCGGGCCAGCGGTTCGGCGATCTGGCGGCCCAGTCGCATCAGCGGGTCGAGTGCGGTCAGCGGCTCCTGGAAGACGATGGCCGCGTCCCGTCCGCGGACGGAGGTGAGGCGCTTCTCCGGCGCGCCCACCGTCTGCGTCCCGGCGAGTTCGACGCTTCCGGAGGCGGTCATGCCCTCGGGGAGCAGTCCGAGCACCGCGAGGGTGGTGAGGGACTTGCCGGAGCCGGACTCGCCGATGAGGCCGAGCCGTTCGCCGCCGTCCACCGTGAGGGACAGGTCGTCGACCAGGGTCCGGCCGTCGTCGGTCCGGACGGTCAGGCCCGTCACGTCGAGGAGAGTCACGCGCGCCTCCGCCGGGTGGCCGGGTCGAGGGTGTCCCGCAGGCCGTCGGCTATGAGGTTCACGCCGATGACGAGGAGGACGAGGAGGATGCCGGGCGCGAGCGCGCCGACGGGGGCCGTGGTGAAGGTGGCCTGGGCTTCCTGGAGCATGCGGCCCCACGAGGCGTTGGGCGGCGGCGCGCCGAGGCCCAGGTAGGACAGCCCGGCTTCGGCGAGCACCGCGAGACCGAACTGCAGGGCGAGGTTGACCACCAGCGTCGGCCAGATGTTGGGCAGCACGTGGGAGAGGACCGTGCGCGGCCAGGTGGTACCGGAGGTACGGGCCGCGGTGATGTAGTCCCGTGCCAGGACCCGCTTGACGAGGATGCGTACCAGTCGCGCCACGACCGCGCTCTGCGCCAGGCCGATGGCGAGGACCGCCGAGCCGAGGGTCGCCGAGCGCGCGGCGACGATGAGCATCGCCAGGAGCAGCGTCGGGAAGGCGATGAGGATGTCCAGCAGCGCGGAGAACGTGTCGTCGAGCCAGCCCTGCGCGAACGCGGCGAGCACGCCCAGGGTGACCCCGATGAGCGCGGCGATGAACACCGAGCCGAGGCCGGCCTCGACGGCGATGCGGGAGCCGGTCAGCACCTGGGTGAAGAGGTCGCGTCCGAGCTTGTCGGTGCCGAGCAGGTGGCCGCCGCCGGGTCCGTCGAGCCGTCCTCCGGAGGTGTCCTCGGCGTCGAAGGGCAGCCAGAAGACCGACACCACGGCCAGCAGCGCGATCAGTCCGGCGAGTACGCAGCCGACGACGAGGTTGGCGGAGCGGCGGGAGCGCCTCCTGGCCGGGGTGGCCGGCGAGGTGGCCGCCGGAGTGGCCCCCGGGGTGATCAGGTCGGTCCCGGTCATCGGGTACCTCCGGAGAGCCGGCCGCGCAGCCGCGGGTCGATGATCCGCTGGACCAGGTCGGCGACGAAGCCGATCAGGAGCACCGCGAGGGTGGAGACGAAGAGCACGCCCTGGATGACCGGGTAGTCGTGCTGGGAGATGCCGTTGGCGAGCATCGAGCCGAGGCCCGGCAGCGCGTACACCGACTCCACGACGACGGCTCCGAGCAGGGTGGAGGCGAGCTCGATGCCGAGGATGGAGATCACCGGGACGGCTGCGTTGCGCAGACCGTGCCGCCACATGGCGCGCCCGAAGGACGAGCCGAGGGCGCGTGCCGTACGCAGGTGGTCGCTGCCGAGGACGTCCAGGGTGGCGGAGCGTACGTAGCGGATCAGGGACGCGCTCATCACCAGGGCGATGGTCACGACCGGAAGCACCAGGGCGCGGACGGCCTCGGCGGGGTCGGCCCAGCCGTCCGGCGGGAAGCCGCCGGACGGCAGCCAGCCCGCGTTCAGCGCGAAGACCGCGATGAGGATCATGCCGAGCCAGAACACGGGTACCGCGATGCCCAGCTGGGACACCCCGCTGAGCAGCGCGCCGTACCAGGTGCGCCGCTTGTACGCGGCCACGAACCCGGCCGGTACGGCGACGAGGACGGCGAGGACGAACGCGGCCAGCGTGAGCGGGACGGTGACGTCGAGCCGGGCGCTGACCTCGGGGCCCACCGGGAGCGAGCTGACGAACGAGGTACCGAGGTCCCCGCTCGCCAGCTGCCCGATCCAGTGGGTGAACTGCTCGGGCAGCGGCCGGTCGGAACCGATGGAGTGGCGGGCCGCGGCGATCTGCTCGGGGCTGGCACCGACCGCGGTGAGTGCGTTGGCCGGGTCGCCGGGAAGCAGGCGCAGCAGTGCGAAGAGCACCACGCTCGCCAGGGCCAGCGACACCAGGAGGAAGGCGAACCGGCGCAGGAGGTAGCGCGCCATCAGCCCGTCTTCTTGATGTCGTAGGCGAAGAACTGGGTGTTCAGACCGTTGACCGGGTAGCCGGAGAGCTTGGTGCTCGCGACGACGATCTGCGGATAGAGGTAGAGCCAGTCGCTGGCGGCGTCCTTCGCGGTCTGCTGGTTGACCTTCTTCAGCAGTTCGGTCTGGGCGGCCGCGTCGGGGGCCTCCTCGGCCTCCTTGACCCACTGGGTGACCTGGGGGTTGTCGTAGCCCCAGTAGAAGTCGGGGTTGCCGTACCAGACCAGGTCGCGGTCGTTGACGTGCTCCTGGAGCGTGGCCGAGAAGTCGTGGTTCTTGTAGACCTTGGTGTACCACTCGTCGGGGGTGATCGTGTTGATCTTGACGGTGATGCCGACCTTGGCGAGCTGGGACTTGATGAAGGTCGCGGCGGTCGGGTGCGGGTCGTAGTTGGGGGTGTCGAGGGTGAAGCTGAAGCCCTTGGCGTAACCGGCCTCGGCGAGCAGCTTCTTGGCCTTCGTCACGTCGTAGGCGTTGACGGAGGTGAGGTCCTCGTACCAGGGGTCGGTGGGCGGGACCATCGAGCCGATCTGCTTGCCGTAGCCGCCCCAGACGGACTCCAGGAGCTTCTTGTCGTCGATCGCGGCGGACACGGCCTGGCGCACCTTGACGTCGGTGAAGGGCTTGGCCTTGTCGTTGAACGCCAGCAGCAGCTTGGTGGTGGAGTCGCCGTCGTTGACCTTGTACGAGCCGTTGCTCTTGAACTGCTCCAGGGCGTCGGGCGACTGCTCGCTGGTGACCACGTCGACGGCGTTGGTCAGCAGCGCGTTGTTCAGCGCGGTGGCGTCCTTGTAGTAGTGGAAGACGACCTGCTTGTTGGCGGCAGCGTCGCCCCAGTAGCCGGCGAAGCGGTTCAGGCTGAGCGCGGAGCCGCGGGTCCACTTGTTCAGGGTGTACGGCCCGGTGCCGTCCTCGGTCGTCTTCAGGTTCTTCGCCTGGGAGTTGATGATCCAGACGTAGGAGAGGTTGTAGACGAAGGAGACCGACTTCTGGGACAGCGTGATCTTCACGGTCCGCGCGTCGGGGGTGGCGATGTCCTTGACGACTTCCAGGTTGCTCTTGCGGGCGGACTGGGAGTCCTTCGCGAGCACCTTCTCCAGGCTGTACTTGACGTCCTCGCTGGTGAGGGCCTTGCCGCTGTGGAACTTCACGCCGTCGCGCAGGGTGAAGGTGTAGGTGAGGCCGTCGGCGCTGGTCCGGTAGTCCTCGGCGAGGAGCTTGTCGACCTTGCCGTCGTCGGTGAGCCGGAAGAGGCCCTCGTAGACGTTGCCGTTGAGCACCTCGGTGACGCCCTGGCCGCCGCCGGCGGTGTTGTCGAGGTTCTGCGGCTCGTAGAGGGAGCCGATGTTGACGATCGCGTCCTTGTTCCAGGTGCCACCGCCGGAGGCGCTGGTGCCGCCGTTGCCGCCGCAGGCGGTCAGGGCCACGGCGAGGGCGGCGACGGTCGCGGTGGAGAGCAGGACGTTCTTCTTGGTGCTCATGGGGTGAGGGCTCTTTCGGTGCGTGGAGCTGCGGGGCGGTGGGTACCGGCGATCAGTGCTGGGCGTCGAAGCCGTCGCGGAAGGCGGGGAGCTTCTCGCCTGCCTCGATGGGCAGATGGAAGCGGTTCTGCCGCGGCGGCATCGGACAGTTGTACTGATCGGAGAACCCGCAGGGCGGCACGAAGGCCTGGTTGAAGTCGAGGACGACCCGGCTCTCGTCCTCCGTGCGCCGCACGAAGAGGAAGCGGCCGGCGCCGTAGGTGGAGTCGCCGTTGGTCGGGTCGCCGAAGACGAGCAGCAGGGTGCCGTCGTCGTCGAAGGCGCTCAGGGTGTAGTCGCGGCCGTCGAAGGTGAGCGCGATGTCGCCCGGGACGACCAGGTCGCGGCTGCCGCCGTTGTCCCGGATGTGCTCGAAGGCGACGCGCCGGGCGCCCGCGACGGGCGTGTACGTGGCCTCCAGCACCAGGGCGGGGTCGTACGCGAAGGTGTCGACCCGGTCGAAGGCGCGGATGGCGGGCGCGTCGGCGTCCCAGAACCGCAGGCCCCGCTCGGGCTCGCCGCTGACCAGGTCGGTGCGCCGGACCTCGGTGACGGTCACGGTGTCCGGCGCGTCCGCGCGTGCGGCCTCCGCGTCCGGGGTCTCCCCGGTGGGCGCCCAGCGGGTCTCGACGAGGGCGAGGTTGCCCATCGGTGAGGTGAGCGCGCGGTGGCGCTCGGCACGCCAGGCATCCCACTCCTGTGCCGGGTCGACGGCGGCGCGGGCGGGGGTGGAGTCGGACACGGCAGTACTCATTCGTCTAGGCGGGGCGGCCCTCACCACCCAGTGCTACAAGAGGTGAATGCATGGCCAAAGCATCCCCTTTATTGACCATAAGTCCCTCTAATGTCAAACCTCCACTCCACATGCCGAGACGGGCATCCCGGCCGCCGGAAGCAGGCACTCCGCTCTTCGGGCCGACGGAGAAATCCAAGTACTGGTGTGACAAAGGGACTTGCGGGCACTCGCGTGTGCAGGCCGGTCCGTCCCCGGACCGGCAGCCAGGGTGACCGTCCCAAGGAGCGAGAAGATGACCACGGAGTACGACAACCAGCCCGGACAGCAGTTCTCCGGCACGCCGCAGCGCAACGGAGCAGGCAATGTGCTGAGCATCATCGCGATGGTGCTGGGCGTGATCGCGCTCCTCTTCTTCCCCATCGTCTTCGGAGTGATCGGCGTGGTTCTGGCGATCATCGCCAAGACCGTCCGCCACGAACGGCTCGCCGGGATCGCCATCGCGGTCAGCGCCGTCGGCCTGGTGGGCGGCATGATCCTGGGTGCCGTCGTCGCGAACGCGTGACTCCGGCCGCACCCGCCAACACGTCTCCACCCCGACGCAGACGGCCCACCGGCAGAACCGGTGGGCCGTCGTTCCACGCCGGACGGACTTCAGGTCGCGGGTGGAAGGTCTTGCCCGCCCGGCGGGCGGACAGGGCGGCATCCACACACGCCCCAGCCTTCAGGCACACCCTCGAAGGACTCCGTCACGATGCGCAGACCAGGCGCAGGTACACCCGCACCGCGTCGGTCCTCAACGCCTGGACATCGACGTGGACCGCGTTGTCGCACCCGTCGACCGTATTCACGTAGAGGCCGCTCTCGACTTTCGTTCCCTGCGGGATCTTCTGCCACGTGAGCCCCTCCGTCACCGCTGTGACCTCCGAGAACTCGAGATCGGCGTGACCGGACGCGGCGAGAAAATCGCTCAATCCGTTCCGCGAGGTGTCGAACTGCATTTCGCCGTGCGAGCCGGACCAATCGTCCTGTTCGCAGAAACGGAGGTTCGTCACCGCGTCGGGGACAGCCAGGCCGTAGACCTTTTCCACCACCCGGAGGCTGCGCCCGTCCTCACACCCCTCGTACACGCGGGAACCTTCCGGTACGGCGCTCTCCACACCTGCTCCGGGCTTCCCGCTCAGCTCCTGGCCGGCGGTCCCGCAGCCCGAGCAGGACAGGGCGACGAGCCCGGACAGGACGAGGCCGGGGATCACCCCGCGCCGTGCGAACCGATGCCTCATGCTGTTCTCCCTTCCGGCGGCTAGAAATCGTGCGGCGAGCTGGAACCGTACATGTCGTACTCGCGGGCGTACCCGTGCTCGTGGAGGTCCAAGAACTGGCCCAGGTCGATGCTCACGGCCGACATGTGCGGGAGAGAAGCCTTCTCTCCCCTGTCGAAATTCCAGTTCTTGAAGAGATCCACCCGGTAACTGGTGGTGACACGGTGGTCCGCGCCGACCGATACCGAGGCGTTGATCCGGTACTTCACCTGCCCGATGGCATTGTGCGCATCGGTACCGGTGAAGGCGGACGGGATCCAACCGCTGTGCGCGTCGAAGACGCAGGAATGCGCGCCCTTACAACGGCTGGACGCCTCGCTCTTCCACGTCTCCAGCGTGCCTTCGATGTCATGGTGCACCGTTTTGTCGTCCAAGAGGCCGTCCACCGTCTCTTCGTCCAAGTGATAGTCGTCCCCGCTGGCTCCGCGGTAGTGCTTCCACAGTTCGCAGGTCAACTCGAGTCCGGCCAGGCACGCCCCCTTCGTCAGATCGTCGTAGGCCTCGATCGCGCCGATGATGGTGGGGTTCACGTAGTCCAGGAGACTCCACTTGGATTCGAACGGGGCGGCCTTGTGCGGTGTGCTCTTCTTGTTGCTGCCCGGCTTGCTGAGCGTCCCCGTGGTGACGTCGTTGCCGGACGAGCTGCCGGTTCCTGAACTGTTGTGGGTGTTGCCGCCGTTGTTCCCGCTGCTCGAGTGGACGGGCCCGCACTCGTTCCACCCGCCCACGCAGTCGGCCAGGCGCTCACCCGTGGGGTCCGAGTAGGTGGCGGGGTTGTTGCCGGCGTAGGCGTAACCGTTGAGGCTCTGCCCGTCGGTGGTGTCCAGGACCGGGTCGACGCTGATGAACTGCCCGACGAGCGGGTCGTACTCACGGGCGTCGACGTGGGTCAGGCCCGTGTCGGCGTCGGCGGACTTGCCGAGGAAAGCCTTGTCGTCGACCCAGCCGGCACCGCTGCCGCGCTGGGCACCGAACGGCGTCAGGTAGCGCTTCGTCAGCGCTTGGGTGTCGGAGGCGATGGCGACCGAGGCGGATGCGTGCTGGTCCCCCGCGAGGTAGCTGATCTTCTCCGTACCGGTCTGATTGCTGCGCACCGCGATCGTGGAGCCGCCGAAGGAGTACGAGCGGGCGGCCCACTTCTTGCCGGACTTGAGGTGGACCTCCGTGGCACCGAGGTAGAGGACGGTCTCGCCGTCGCCCGCGGCGCTGCGGCGCAGGAGGAGGCTTCCGCCCGCACCGTAGAGGTAGTCGGTGGCACGGGCGGCGCCGGCCTGGTTCTCGGTCAGCCGGGACAGCTTGCCCTCGGCGTCCCAGTCCAGGCTCTGCGTGGTGGTGCCGTCCGGGCGCGACGTCGTGTTGCCTTCCGTGTCGTAGCCGTACTCCGCGGTGGCCCCGGTGCAGGTGCCCGACGTGACCGTGGCGAGCAGGGTGTGCGGCTGGGTGGTGCCACCCCGGTAGCAGGAGGTGGTGGTCGTGGAGGTGCCGGCGGTGTGCGTGGTCTCGGTGTTCCGCTGGCTCCCGGCGGTGTAGGAGTAGCTGGTCCAGTAGGGGGCGGCGCCGCCGAGGTCGGCAGTGGTGCGGCCTGCGGCCGCGCAGTCGCCGTCCGCGGGGGTCCAGGCCTCGGTCAGTCGCTGGTAGCCGTCGTAGCCGAAGCACTGGGTGTCGGCTGCCCCCGTTCCGCCGAGGGTCGTGGTGTCGGAGATCCGGGTGATGTTGCCCGTGGTGTCGTAGGCGTAGTGCACGTTCATCGCGTCGTACGCCTGGGACGAGGCGTGGACCTGGGTCTGCAGCAGCCGGTGGGTGCCGTCCTCGTAGCCGTTGGCGATGTCGACCTTGCTGGTGCCGGTCGCCTCGGAGATTCCCAGCTTGAGGGTGGAGAGCTGCGCGAGGTCGGTGTAGGTGGCGTTGAGGACGATGCCCTTGCCGCCGCCGGTGAGGCTGGTGGCCAGTCCCTCGGCGGAGTAGCCGTGCTCGACGGTCTCCGCGGCGAGGCCGCCTGCCGCCGGTTCGGTGGTCTGGTCGAGCGTGCCGTCGATGTTGTAGGCGGACGTGAACTTCAGTGTGCTGGACGCGAGGGCGCCCGAGGTCACCAACGCGTCGTCGGACGGGATCGTCAGGCTGCTCGCGACGGAGTTGGCGCGGGAGTCGTACGCCGTGACGCTCTGGGCGTAGGCCTTGCCGGCGGTCCCCCCGACGTACCGGGTGGAAACGGCGGGCAGGCCCTTGCCGAGGGTGGCCGTGTCGTAGGTCGTGCGGGTGAGCGTGTTGGCGGCGGTCTTCTGCGTGGCGAGCACGGAGGCGTCGGCCAGGTTCGCGCCCGCGGACGCCTTCCAGGTGTCGGTGACCCTGCCCAGCACGTCGTAGCCCGAGATCACGGCCTGTCCGGTCGCCCCCTTCGTCCAGGACACCTGGTCGAGTGCCGTGTACCCAGTGGTGGTGGCGCCCTTGTCCGGGTCGTTCGCCGTGACCTGGCGGCCGAAGAGGTCATAGGTGTACGACCACGTGGCGCCGTCCGGTGCGGTGACCGCCTTCTGCTTGCCGCCGGGTGTGTAGGTGAAGCGGGTCCTGCTGTACTCCGGGCCCGTGAGGGCGCCGTACTCGCTGTCGGCGGCAGACGTGCCGGCGTACTTGCGGGTCTCCGCAGTGCGCCCGAGGGCGTCGGTGATCGTACGGGTCGCCGATCCGCCGGTCAGCCCGGTGGTGGCGGTGGAGTCACCGGTGTAGGTGGTCGTGGTCTGCCACTTCTGCTCCCCGCCGGTCCTGAACGTCGTGCTGGTGGCGCGCCCCGCCGCGTCGTAGCCGGTGGTGGTGAGGCTGGGCGCCTCACCGTATTCGAGCTGCGTGTACGTGCCCGAGGGCGCGGCGGAATCGTAGATGTCGGCGTACGTCTCGGTGGCCAGACCCCGGTTGTCGTAGTGGGTGTAGGTCAGGATGCGCCCACTGGTCGCACCGGGCGTCTGCGTCTCGACGGGACGGAGCAGGGAGTCGAGCAGTGTGTAGCTGGTGGCGTAGGTGCCGTCCTCCCTCAGGGTGCCCGACGAGGACCAGGACGGGGCGGTGTTGGACACGGAGTAAGCGAACACCTGGCTCGCGCTCTGATTCGCGCTGTGACTGCGGTTGGGCAGCCAGACAGCTGTCGTGCGCCCCAGCGCGTCGTAGGACGTCTCCGTGATGTTGCCGTTCGCGTCGAACGTCTGGGTGGTCAGTCCGCGCGCCGGGTCGGTGTACGTGTAGGTGCTGTACAGCTTCGGGTTCTTGGTCCAGGTCCGGGTGAGCGGTCCGGTGGTCGTGGGGGTGTAGGTCGTGGTGGTGGCGTTGCCACCCGCGTCGGTCGTGATCAGCGGGCGCCCCAGCACGTCGAAGGTCGACGTGCCGACGGTCTGCCAGGCCGAGGGGATGCGTTCGCCGCCGGAGACGGCCGCCGGGTAGGCGGATGCCCGGCCGGTCCAGGTGGCTTCGCCGAGGGTCGGGGTCTGCGACGCGCTCCACGCGGTGGCGTTCGGGGTGTCGTAGACGGTGGCGGTGTCGGAGACGACGTCACCGGCGGTCGCCGCGGCGGCCGGCAGGGAGAGGTCGGCCTCGGCGACCGAGCACGCTCGTCCCACCGCCCTGGTGCGCGAGACGAGGGAGTTGATGCCGAGGCTGTCGTTGCGGGCGTACCACGTGCGGGTGCAGGTCTCGTCGCCGGTCTTGGCGGTGTCACCCGTCTCGTCGACCCTGGTCGCCATGCCGTAGTCGTCGTAGGTGGTGCTGGTGGAGACGCCCCGCCAGGTCCCGGAGGCAGTCAGGTAGGTGTAGGCCGTCTCCTTGCCGGTGCGGGCGAAGTACGCCTCGGTGTCCGCGTAGGACTTGTGCTGTGTGGCGGTCTTCTTGGTCCAGGGGTCGTAGACGGTGGTGGAGACGGGCAGGGTGCCGTTGTAGGTGGTCCGCTGGCGCAGAGCCCCGGAGTACGGCTCGCTGTCTTTCTGGTCCGCCACGTCCAGCGCGTCGAAGTCCGTACCCGGCACGGTCACGCTGCGCCGGGCGGTGGGGGCGAGCTTGCCGTCGGACCCGAGCAGCCGGTCGCCGTCCATGCCCTGGAGGTACACCGAGGCCACCTTGGACTGGCCGGATCCTGACCCCTGGGTGACGGTGACGTTGCGGTAGCCGCGCCAGACGGACCAGGTGCGCTCGTCGGCCGGGGTGAACGGTGAGTCGTTGTAGTGCCAGGCGGGTCCGGAGTAGGCGTAGTGGGTCTCCATCGTCTCGCCCGGGCCGTGCTCGTCGCTGGTGACGACGTCGGTGACCCGGTATTTGTGGAACCAGTCGACGGTGGCGTCCTTGGCTCCGTTGACGTGCCAGTGCTGGGGGTAGCAGGAGGCGGTGTCGCTGTCCTCGGCCGTCGGCATGCTGCTGCCGCGCACGCACTCCTGACCCGAGAAGGTCACGTCGGTGATGGCCCCGGTCTCGGAGGTGACGGTGCGGATGCGGGGCTTGGTCAGCGGCAGGATGTCGTCCCGGTCGCCGTCGACCCGGTTGGGCCGCATGTCGTAGGTGAACGCCACCGGGTTCACGCTGATCGCGGTGCCGTTCCTGCCGGTGCGCCTGATGCTCTTGAGCGTCAGGGTCTGGTCGGTGGAGTCACCGATGTCCCCGCCGTCCAGGTACTCCTGGGTGAGGTCCCAGGTGTCCACCGGGGTGAAGGCGCCGGTGCCCGCCGACCAGACCGAGGTGTCGAGACGGGTCAGCCGCTTGCGGGAGAAGAACGTGGGGCTGGTCGACGTGCAGGTGGCGCCCGACGCGCAGATCGAGTCGAAGGGGACGTCGGGCCAGTTCGGCGCGGTGGCGTCCTTCAGTTCGGCGCAGTCGGAGGCGGTGCAGCGTTCCGCGTACGTGAAGTCGACCTGGGCGGACGTCACTCCGGAGAAGAGGGAGCCGGCGCGCTGCCCGTACCGGATCTTGTCGAGGTGGCCGCCGCGGGTGTAGCCGGCGGTCGCGGTGCTCGCGCCGTTCTTCCCGTAGGAGTTGGTCTCCCTGGTGTACCAGTAGGACATCGCGTTGTCGTGGGTGTCCTCCACGTAGTCGAGGTTCCACCGCCATGCCTGGGTCACCGCGCGGTCCGCGAAGGTGCTGCCCTCGTCGTAGCCCGGCTCGCCGGAGTCGTCGCCGAACACCGGTACCGTCCATACCGAGTTGGTGCGCTCGGTGCCGGCACCGGGCAGTTTGTCGAGTCCGAAGACGAAGCGGGTTCCGTCGCCGGTCGTGACCGTCCAGGACTCGCCGTCGTCGTCGCCGTTGTCGGCTCCGGTCGACAGCGTCACCGTGGAGGCGTCGTCGTTCTTCAGTCGCCAGACGCCGGTGGTGTCGTCCTTGACCAGTTCCGTGGACCTCCCGTCGAGCACCAGGCTGGCGTTGTCGAACTTCCAGCACAGGTCGTTCTTGTCCGTCTGCCCGTCGTCGTCGCACGGCCCGTAGGTCCGCTCGACGTACGAGTTCGCGGACAGGTCGAAACCCTCTCCGACCTGGGTGGACTGGTTGTTCGTCGACGCGGTCTTCCCGTCGGTGGAACCCGAGTCGTAGGCCAGGGAGAGCGACGGGGAGGGACCGGAGACGGGGGGTGTCGCGATCGGGTAGGACCAGGTGAACGACCCCGAGGATCCTCCGCTCTCCCAGGTGGCCGCTGGTGAGAGCGGGGTGGCCTCGTAGGTGCCCGAACCGGACGCCGACTCGGCCGAGGTCGTCGCGGCGAGCGCCAGCACCGTGGGTACGGTGGCCGACAGGGTGACGGCGCCGGTGACGGTCCGCGCGGAGACGTCGTTGACCGACGCGACCTCCGTGGCGATGCGGCACTCCGCCTTCTTCGGTGTCGTCAGCGCGCACTCCGGCAGGGTGACCAGCCCGAGCCGCCCCGACCAGCCACCACCGTAGGCGGAGGCGAACGCGCCGTATCCGACGCTCATTTCCCCGGCACCGTCCTCCGGTGCCTGGGCCGTCAGGAGGACTCCCTCGATTCCCAGACCGGTTGCCGCCCGGTGCCCGAGCACTTTCACCCGGACGGGTCCACCGTCGAGCACCCGCCCGGCCTTCCCGCCGGCCCCTTGCGCCTTCGGTGCGTTCAGGGCGAGCGGCAGTCCGCCGACCTCGGTGGCGGAGGTCTTGCCCGCCGCGCCCACGGTCAGACTGCCTTCGCCGCTCCCGGGCCAGGCCGCCCTCTGCTCGCTCTTCGCCCGCTCGGCCTGGGCTTCGTTCCGTTTCCGTCCCGAAGCGGCCGTCCGGCTCCCCTTCCTGGCGCCGAACCCGGTCACCGCCTCGGTCTCGCTGATCTTCCGCTCCCACAGCGGTTTCAGGTCGTGCGACGTTCCCTGCGCCTGGGCGACGGGAGTGAGGCCGGCGACGGACAGTGAACCCGTCACCGCCAGGAACAGTACGTATCTGGCAAGGGCGCGCCCCAGCCTGGGGCGAGAGCCCCGTCCGACAAACACCAGCAGCCCCCAATAGGGTCACGGATCGACTGGAAGTGACCGCGGCCCTCACGCGAGGACAGCGGGAGATCACGCGTACGGCTGTCGCGCCGCAGGCGTGACGAGCGCGGTTGCGCAGGGTGGATCACCCGCCCGTACGACCGCGCCGGAAGAGGACCGCACGGACGTGTGGCCGGTCCCGTATCCGGGAC